>JAFEDV010000233.1 GCA_018241475.1 Pseudomonadota bacterium
CGCCGTTCGTGGACGTGATGCTGGTGCTGTTGATCGTTTTCATGGTGACGGCGCCGTTGCTCACCGTCGGCGTGCCCGTTGACCTGCCGCGTACGCAGGCCAAGCAGCTCGAGAGCGAAACCGATCCGCTCACCATCACCATCCACGCCGACGGCACGGTCTATGTGCAGGAAACGGTGACGCCGATCGAGAACCTGGTCGCGCAGATGCGCGCCATTTCGCACGAGGGCTATGACCGTCGCGTCTTCCTTCGGGCCGATGCAAATGACAGCTATGGCCTGGTCGCAGACGTGATGGCGCGGCTTTCGTCGTCCGGGTTCCGTAACCTTGGCCTAGTGACCGACACCCAGCATGGCCCGCGGCCAGCGGCGCCGGCCGCAGCGCCCGAGCGCCAACGGAATGGCTGAGATGCGCGCCACCGGTTGGGCAGTCTCGGCGGTCGGTCACGTCGGTTTCATCATGATGACGCTGCTCGCTTGGGAATCGCGTTCGACGCTCGTTGCCAATGTCGGGTCGGTGGTGCCCGTCGATATCGTCGATGTGGCCCCGGAATCGAACGTGCGCGCGCTTGCCGAACCGACGCCGGCGGACGCCTCGCCTGAGGCGCAGGATCAATCGACTCCGCAGCCCGCGCCCGCGCCGGCGCCAACCCCCGCGCCAACGCCGCCCCAGCACGCGCAGCACCGGAACGACAGCTTCGATCTCGCTTCCATTGCGCGGCTCGTCGATCGCAGCCGCAATTCTGGCCGCGAGCGCACGGAGGGCGCCGAATCTGATCGCACGCAGCAGGGCGCGGGTCGGGGAACCGAGGACGTCGTCTCGCTGCAGGATCGCGCCCGAGCGCTGGCGCGCGCCCATCTCATTCCATGCTGGCGAATGCCGATCGACCTTCCGGATCCGGATCGTCTCGTCGTCACCGTGCAGTTCGACCTGAACCGCAACGGGACTCTCAACGGTCAGCCCACGGTCACCAATCCGAGGAACTACACGTTCGATCCCGCCATGCGCACGGCGGCGGAAGCCGCGCTGCGTGCGGTGCGAACGTGTGACTTCAGCTTTTTTTCCGATGATCCGGTGGTCGGCAATCACTATGAAATTTGGCGGCATACCGAATTCACGTTCCGGCCCAATTCGTAGGCGACAAGCGCCGGCCCCGGCCGCGGCTTGGGTCGATTTGAAGAGAGATGGCGATGTTCCGAACGTTGTTCGCGGCGGTTTTTGCAGTTTTCGTGCTGGCGGCGGGGCCGGGGGACGTCCGCGCCCAGGATAACCAGGCGCCGCCTGCGGCGGGAACTCCGGGCCGCCTACACGTCGACATCGAGCAGGGCAATCTCAACCCGATGCCGATCGCCATTGTCGACTTCCTGTCGAACGCACCGGCTGGCCAGCGCGTCGGCGCTGACGTGGCCGGCGTCATCCGCGCAGACCTCGATCGTTCGGCGCTGTTCCATTCGGTCGATCCGGGCGCCTTCATCGAGCACATCCAGGCGATGGAAGTGCCGCCGCGCTTTGCCGACTGGAAGATCATCAACGCGCAAGCGCTGGTGGTGGGCCAGGTGACGCCGCTGCCCGATGGTCGCATCCAGATCGAGTTCCGGCTCTGGGACGTCTTCGCCGAACAGTCGCTGACCGGTTTCCAATACACGACGACGCCCGACAACTGGCGGCGCATCGCCCACAAGATCGCCGACAAGATTTATCAGCAGATCACCGGCGAGCAGGGCTATTTCGATACCCGCATCGTCTTTGTGTCCGAGACTGGCCCGCGCACGCGCCGGATCAAGCGGCTCATGGTCATGGATCAGGACGGGGCCAATCCTTTTTTCCTGACCAGCTCGAACGCCATGGTGCTGACGCCGCGGTTCTCGCCATCCACGCAGCTCATCACCTACATGAGTTTTGAAACCGGCGCTCCGCGCGTCTTCCTGTACAACCTCGCCACCAATCGGCGCGAAGTCTTGGGCGATTTTCCCGGCATGACTTTCGCCCCGCGCTTCACGCCCGACGGCAATGGCGTCGCCTTCACCGTCGATCTCAACGGCAATTCCGAAATCTACGCGATGGATCTGCGAACTCGCGAACAGCGAAGGCTGACAAACAATCCCGCCATCGACACATCGCCGTCCTATGCGCCGGACGGGTCGCAGATCGTGTTCAACTCGGACCGTGGGGGGTCTCCGCAGCTCTATGTGATGGGACCGGACGGCTCCAATCCGCATCGGATCAGCTTCGGCGAGGGGCGCTACACGACGCCGGTCTGGTCGCCCCGAGGCGATCTGATCGCGTTCACGCGCCAACAAGGCGGCCATTTCGCCATCGGCGTGATGCACCCGGATGGGTCAGGTGAACGCATCTTAACCGAGAGTTTCCTTGATGAAGCGCCGACCTGGTCGCCCAATGGGCGCGTCATAATGTTCTTCCGCGAGCAGCAGGGGCAAGGTCCGCGATTGTGGTCGGTAGACCTTACAGGGCGAAATCTCCGCCAAGTGCCGACGCAAACCGACGCATCCGACCCGGCCTGGTCGCCGTTGCTGCCGTGATGGAAACATGATTGCTGGCCAGGAATTGGCTTTATAAGGATTGCATTCACAGAACACGGGCCAATGCGACCGCCGAAAGCGCCGCCATCAGGGAGAAGTGACCCAATGCGTAACAGTTATATTGCACTTGCCGCGGTTACGGCTCTCGCCGCGTGCGCCAGCAAGCCCGCGCCAGCCCCGATCCCAGGGACGCCCGCACCGACGCAGCAGGCGCCTTCTGGCCCTGTGCCGGGTTCTGCCGAAGAGTTCCGCGTCACCGTCGGAGACCGCATCTTCTTCGGCTATGACCGCTTCTACCTGACGCCGGAA
>JAFEDV010000234.1 GCA_018241475.1 Pseudomonadota bacterium
AAGAGGGTGCGCTCGGCTTCTTCGATAATGTCCTTGGCGTCGTGATCTTCCGGCGGATTTTCCGCAAGATCGGTGATGACGCCGCCGACGCGGATGAGTTCGCGGCGCAGCGCCAAATCGTAGATCAATTCCGCATAGGACTGCGCCTGCGCCGAGAGCGGCGCCGCCGCCTCCATCAGTTTCAACAGATAGACGGCGCCGCCGATTTCCTTGATGCCGCCGTCGCGCGTGAAGCGCTCCCGGAGCGTCACGCCGTCCGCAAGATCGCCGGCGGCGATCATCTGTGCGCAGGCGGCGAAGATGCGTCCGTGGACGGGGTCGAAGAAGTGCTTGTCCTGCAAGAGCGGGGTGATGCGGTTGTAGGTTTCGTTGTCGAACAGGATGGCGCCCAAAAGCGCTTGCTCGGCTTCGAGGTTGTGCGGCGCCGCGCGCGGTGTGGGCGCGTTCGGAACGGCCAGGGGGAGGGACTGCTGATTCGACACTTCGGCGACGATGGCGCGATTCGCCCGGCCAATCGTTTACGGCGCGAAACCTTTGCTTGGGATTTCGAGCGTCATCCCAAAATCTTTGTTGTTGACGCGCAACGACAGACGCGGGCGATTCCGCAGAGTTAGGGTGATCGCGCTCACGTTCCCGGGCGAGCACAGCGAGACCCGGGATCATGGTCGAGCGAGACTGGATGGGTTCAAGCATGTCGCCGTAATGGGTCCCGCGTCGCTGCCCCACTTGGCCGGGAAGCGTCGGACGAGCGTCATCGTCCGCTGATCCTCGACCGGAAAAGCCAATTCAAAGCGTAGCTCTCAAAGTTGGGAGAGCGGGGCGCGCAAGAAGCTTTGCGCAGGAAGAAGTAGTTTGGGGTTGGTGCTTGATGCGCGCCCCACGTGATCTGTTTTGGCGACCGGCGGAAACTCAGGGGCGTTGCTACCGAGCCGCGAGGGGCCATGCGTTTGGGCAGACAAGCCGATGAAGCTTCGATAACGGAAGCTGCATCGATGAAGATCGGCGCTTGCTCTTCGCTGAACGGGATTGCCTCCCGACCGATCCTTGCGACGCTGGGGTTCTCGCGCGCCCT
>JAFEDV010000235.1 GCA_018241475.1 Pseudomonadota bacterium
ATCCAATACTCCAAAACAAAGCGGGCGCTCCGTTTCCGAAGCGCCCGCTTGAAGTCCAAACTTGAAGCGTCTTAGCGCTTCGAGAACTGGAAGCTGCGGCGCGCTTTCTTGCGGCCATACTTCTTTCGCTCCACCACGCGGCTGTCGCGGGTGAGGAAACCAGCATGCTTCAGCGCGGGCCTGAGCGGCGGCTCATAATCGGCGAGCGCCTTGGAAATGGCGTTGCGCACCGCGCCGGCCTGGCCCGAAAGGCCCGAGCCAACGACCGTGACGTTGACGTCGAACTGGCCTTCGCGATCGGTGATGCGGAACGGTTGGTTGATCATCATACGCAACACCGGGCGCGCAAAATACGCATCCGACTCTTTGCCGTTGACGGTGATCTTGCCCTTACCCGGCTTCACCCAAGCGCGCGCGATGGCGTTCTTGCGCTTGCCGGTCGCGTAGGCGCGGCCGAACTTGTCGGTCTTCTTCTCGCGCAGCGGCGCTTCGTTTTGCTGGACCGCGGCAGGCTGACCGGTGATTTGGCCGAGTGACTCGAGGCCTTGGCTGATGTCGCTCATGGATTACCCGATCCTCGAGTTCTTGCGGTTCTTGGCTTTGAAATCGATCGTCTTTGGATTCTGCGCCGCGTGCGGATGCTCGGTCCCGGCATAAACGCGCAGCTTCGCCAGCTGACGCTTCGCCAGCGGGCTTTCCTTCGGCATCATCCGCTCGACCGCCTTCTCCACCACGCGCTCGGGATGGGCGCCTTCCAGCACCTTGCCGGCGACGCGTTCCTTGACGCCGCCCGGGTGGCCGGTGTGGCGATAATAGACCTTGTTCTCACGCTTCTTGCCGGTCAGCGCCACCTTCTCGGCATTGATCACCACGACGTGGTCGCCGGTGTCGACATTCGGCGTGAAGTCGGGGCGGTGCTTGCCGCGCAGTCTGAGCGCGATGAAAGAGGCGAGACGGCCGACCACCGCGCCATCGGCGTCGACCACGATCCAGCCGTGTTCGATCTCCGAGGCCTTGGCCGCGCGCGTCGTTTGGGTGCGCATGGGAGTTTTCCTGGACAGAAACGAAGGCGCGCCTAGTACGCAAATGCGGAATCGGCGTCAAGCGACTGCATTTTTCGCTTCATTTCTAGACACTTGCATATGCGGTTGTATGTTACCGCTAGCGCTTCGCAGCAGCACGGTCGCGCCTCCCCACAGCAGCGCCGCGCCTGCCTGGTGCGCCAAGGCCAAGGCGAGCGGGTCAAATAGGAGGATCGTCGCGATCCCCAGTCCCGCCTGGGAGAGCGCCAGAACCCCGACCGCTATCCCCGCCACGCGCGCCGCGCCGCTGCCGCGCCGCAGCGCCAGCACCGCAATCGCAACCACGCAAAGCGCAACGAGATAGCCGGTAGTGCGGTGCATCAGCTGCTGGGTCGCGTGATTGTCGATGAAGTTGCGCGCGAACGGCTCGAGCGAGAACGCGCCAGACGGAATCCACTCATGCCCGATCGTCGGCCAATCCGGATAGGCGCCGCCGCCGCGCGCCCCGGCGAGCAGCGCGCCCAACATCACTTGCACGAAGATGAGCGCCATCAGCGCCGCCGGCGCCCAGCGTGGCGCGCCGAGTTTGGACTGCGTGCGCGGCCAGCCGAATGCATCGAGCGCCAGCCAAAGCGCAAACGCCATGATGGTGAACGCCACCGCCAGATGCGCGGCAAGCCAGGCAGGATTCACTTCGGTGCGTCCGCTCAAGCCGCTCTGCACCATCAGCCAGCCGACAAATCCTTGCAGACCGCCGAGTGCAAACAGCACCAGCACGGGCGCGAGCCGGCCTCGCAAGCGCCGCTGAATCCAGAACACGACAAGCGGCAGCGCAAACACCAGCCCGATCACCCGACCCAAAAGCCGATGCGACCATTCCCACCAGAAGATGTTCTGAAACTCAGCCAGCGTCATGCCGCGATTGAGCATCTGGTATTGCGTGGTCTCGCGATATTGCGCGAACGCCCGCTCCCAGTCGGCCGCATTCATCGGCGGCAATGCGCCGCTGATCGGTTTCCATTCGGTGATGGAAAGACCGGACTCAGTCAGCCGTGTCGCGCCGCCGACCAGCACCATCGCCAGCACCAACAGCGCGATCACCAGCAGCCAGACGCCGACCCACGGCTCGCGCGGCGCGGTTCTGGTCGAAAGCGAGATCATACGGTTGCCGGCCTTCCCGCGCCCGGCTTAGAACCCGCTCCTGCCTTTGCAAACGCGGCGCCCCGCCGCTGGGGCGATGATGACCGCACACACGCGCAAGGCGCTCGGCTGCTTGGTGCTCATCGCCTATCTCGGCCTCTATGCCGCCGCCGCGGCGACGCTCGGCGGCCTGGTTTTGGCGCACGCGCCGCGCTGGGCGGCGCTCGTCTATTACGCCGTCGCCGGCATCGTCTGGGTGGCGCCGCTGAAGCCGCTGTTCGCCTGGATGAACCGCGGCGCGTGAGCGCCGCCGCTGATCAGTGGCCGCCGAGCATCAGGCTCAAAATCACGCCGGTGGCGATGCCGACCAGCAGATATTCGCCGCGATCGTCGCGCACCCAATGATAGCCGCGCGGCGGCCGGCGCAAATGCGCGCCCCGCCAGTCGTCGATTACGACATAGCGCGTGCGGAATTCTCCAGGCAGCCGGTCGCCGCGCCGCCAGCGATGCCAGCCCGGCCGATAGCCCGCGCGCCCCATCACGTCGGTCGGCGGGCGGCCATAATGCCAGCGGCCGCGCCAGGTGTAGCCATTGTGCTGGCCCGGATCCCAGGCGCCGGCGCCGCGCTGATCGTTGTCGCCGCGGCGGTTGTCGTTATCGCGCCGGTGATCGTCCTGACCGTAATTGGGCTGCTGGTTATAGGGGTTGGATTGCGCGAACGCGTTGGCTCCGCCGAGCGGCAGCGCAAACATCAGCACCGCTGCGGAGGCCGTCAAAGTGCGTTTCATGAGGTGACGCCTTTCTTGCGCGCGGGCGCGAGGCCCGTCTTTCGCTCAGCAGCGCTGCCGGGGAGGATTCGCGTTCTGAGCCTGCATCACGCGCAAACGCTGACCGGCGAGCAATGTTTCGCGCCGCGCTGACATCGGAACTGCGCCGGGCGCGGTTGCGCCGGCGGCTTCCGCTATGCTCGGCGATTGCCGGCGGGAACCGGGAGGGCTAAGAGACCGCCTCTCGCGGTTTCAGTCTCGCGAGCGGTCGGAGCGTGGCGCAGCCCGGTTAGCGCACCAGTCTGGGGGACTGGGGGTCGCGAGTTCGAATCTCGCCGCTCCGACCAATACTTAGCCCCATTTTCGAGACCCGCCGTTAACAGGGCCGTTAACAGCGGCGTGCCCGATTAGTTCCTGAAACGTGGAAGCCTTCCTACATAACGGGGCATGTCCGTAGTTTATCCCCCTGACGACCAAATCCATGTCTTCTCTAGTCACGCCTGGAAGCATGGCTACCGGCGTGATGACCTACACAAGCTGTTGCAGCCGGAATGGGTGAAGGGGACTGACTACCAAGACCGCTCAATCACATGGCGCCACCCGCGCAACACGGAAACAGACCCGCAGTTGGCGTGGCAGCTTCGCGATATCATTGCCGGTAGCGACGCACTGCTAATCATGGCGGGCATGTACGCCAACAACAGCGAGTGGATGCAATTTGAAATCGACGCGGCATTCGTGCTCGGCGTTCCGATCATTCC
>JAFEDV010000236.1 GCA_018241475.1 Pseudomonadota bacterium
ATCGCCTCGATCCCGGTAAAGGACGAAGCCAGCGCTGCGCGTGTCGAGCGGATCAAGCAGAGCATGCGCGCCGATCAGGTGGCGCAGTTGGCGATCGCCCTGTGCGCCGACGGCGCCAAGGACACGACCGGCCAGATCTTCGCCGTGCGCGGCAATGAAGTGTTCCTGTTCAACCAGCCGCGCCCGACACGCGCGCTCGGACGGCTCGACGGCTGGACACCGCAAACGCTGATCGATCAAGCGCTGCCGGCGTTGCGCGCGAGCTATACGGATGTCGGCGCATCCGCATCCGTGTTTCCCTACGATCCGGTCTGAAGGCCAACCTCTCGGTTCGCCCGCGACGGAGGTCAGCCTATGGCGTGGTCGTCGAAGTCGCGGTCGTGGCCGCCGCGCCGGTCGTCGGAATCTGCGCCAGCAAGCAGCGGTCGCCCGTCCCTTGCGCGCAATTGACGATGGTCGAGGTCGTAGCGCCGGGCGCAAAGAAGATCAGCCAATGCTCATGCGGGTCGGAGTGCACCGTCGTGAGCTGCGGACCGCACTGGATCGAGAACGCCCACTCGCCCGCATGCCCGGCATAGGCGGAATCGGGCGCGACATTGGCCGGCACGATTCCCCTGGATTCCGTGCGCCGCACGTCGTGGCAGGCTGGCATCGTCTCCGCGTGGGTGATCAATCGTTGCCAAGCGACGACCGGCTGCATTTCCGGAGCCGTGCGCTCGAGCTGCTCGAACAACCCTTGCGGCTGAGCAGTGGTCGCTTCCTGCTTCGGAGCTTCGCCGGACTGGCCACACGCTGCGAGCGCCAGCAGCGCGGTTGCAGCAATCATCCTCAGTTTCATGGGTGTGCCTCCCTCGCATCGCTGTTCCACTCCTCGCGCAGCGCGCCGTCAAGCGTCGGCTGGCCGCCATGCGCGATTGCGGGGCTTTTCCTGCGGGGAACGGCGCGCCACATGAGCCTGCAAGTGAGGTCACCCATGATCGAGAAACGTCCGTTCGACAGTCTTGGCAAATTCGACGCCGATTGGCTCGCCGCTCGCTATCACTTCTCATTCTCCGGCTACTACGATCCCGCGCGCGTGCACTGGGGCGCTCTGCGGGTGTGGAACGACGACACCATCCAGCCCAAGACAGGCTTTCCGCCGCACCCGCACGAGGACATGGAGATCATCACCTATGTCCGCACCGGCGCGATCACGCATCAGGACTCGATGGGCAACAAAGGCCGCACCGAAGCCGGCGACGTGCAAGTCATGAGCGCGGGCGCCGGCGTGACGCACGCCGAATACAACCTCGAAGACCAAGCCACGACGCTCTATCAGATCTGGATTCTGCCGAAGGTGCGTGGCGGCAAGCCCTACTGGGGCGCGGCGAAGTTTCCGAAGCCCGATCGCGCAGGATCGCTGGTGACGCTCGCATCGGGCTTCGAAGCGGATCAAGCGCAAGGGGCGCTGCCGATCAGGCAGGACGCGCGCGTCCTCGCCGCGACGCTGCGATCCGGCCAAGCCGTGGCGTATCCGCTCGCGAGCGGACGCCATGCCTACCTGACGCTCGCCAAAGGCGCCGCCACCGTCAACGGCGTCGAACTTGAGCCCCGCGACGGCGCAGCGATCCGCGACGAACCCGAAATCCGCGTCGCCGCCAGCGACGATGCCGAGATCGTGCTGGTCGACGCGCCCTGAGCCAAGGGGCGCGTAAGCTTGGTCGTTTGTGAATCGATACGATAAGTTCGGCGGTTCACCACGTTCGGCTGCGCCGAATACTTGGTGAAACCGTCATTATCGTTCGCGAAGGCTTTGGAAAATTTACCGCCTGTTTGGGGGTGGCGCCGTTCTTTGGCGTCAACCTGGCAGGGGGCCATGGCGTCGCTGAACGACATCCATTTGCTGATCGTCGACGACAACGCGCAGATGCGCAAACTCGTCCGCGCGTTGGCGCGAGCCGGCGGCATCGTGCACTTGAGCGAAGCGGAAACGGCCGCACAGGCGATTGAAATCCTGCGCGCGGCGCCTGTCGATCTCGTCATGGTCGACTGGAAGATGCGGCCGGTCGATGGGCTTTCGTTCACGCGCATGATCCGCTGGAACGGCAACAGCCCCAATCCGTTCGTGCCGATCCTGATGCTGACGGCGCACACCGAAGCGTCGCGGGTGGCGGCCGCGCGCGACGCCGGCGTCACGGGCTTCCTGAAGAAGCCGATCAGCACGCGCCTCTTTTTCGATCGTGTCGGCAGCGCGCTCACCGACAGCCGCCAATTCATCCGCGCGGAAGATTTTTTTGGCCCCGACCGCAGGCGCGCGCAGGCCTCCTGGTACGTCGGCCCGTTCCGCCGCGCAGAAGACAAGGGCCGGGCCGATACGTTCGATCTCGACGACGATCTGCGCCAAATCGCCTGACTGCGGCACAAGCTTGTCCAGCGCCGGCTCGCGCGCTTTACTTTGCCGCAAGCGCCGCGGGGTACGTCTCATGATCCGAACGATCGCAGC
>JAFEDV010000237.1 GCA_018241475.1 Pseudomonadota bacterium
ACGCACCCGAATGTGTCGAACCAGACGCCGGGCGGCTATCCGCGCTCGCAAGCCGATCGGTGGGCGCAGCTTGCCGAAGCCTACGCGCTCGATCCGGAAGCTGCGCTGCAAAGCGCAAGCTATGGCCGCTTCCAGGTGCTGGGGCGCAACTACACCAATCTCGGTATGGCCAACGCCCACCAGTATGTCGCGAAGCTGGCGAAGTCGGAGAAGGATCAGCTCGAAGCGTTCGAAGGCTTCGTCACCGCCAACAACCTGAAGGACGACCTGCAGCGCAAGGATTGGGCGGGCTTCGCGCGCGGCTATAACGGCCCGGGCTACGCCGCCAATCAATACGATCAGAAGATGGCGCAAAAGTACGCCGACTTGAAATCCAACCCGAGCGTCTGACGCGCTTGCTGGCGATAGTGAAGCGCCTTAGGTAGCGGGCCAATGGCCCGCTACCTCATCACGTCCGCGCTGCCTTATATCAACGGCATCAAGCATCTCGGCAATCTCGCGGGCTCGATGCTGCCGGCCGACGTGCACGCGCGCTTCCGCCGTCTGCAGGGCCACGAAGTGCTCTTCATCTGCGCGACGGACGAACATGGCACGCCCGCTGAGCTCGCCGCCGCTGAAGCCGGACAGGACGTGCGCGCGTACTGCGATCAACAATACAAGATTCAGAAGGACGCCGGTGAAGGCTTCCGGCTTTCTTTCGACCATTTCGGCCGGTCCTCAAATCCGCCGAACCACAAGCTGACGCAGCATTTCGGCGAAGTGCTCGAGAAGAACGGCCTCATCGAAGAGCGCGTGTCGAAGCAGATTTATTCGATCGACGACCAGCGTTTCCTGCCGGACCGGTATGTCGAAGGCACCTGCCCGGTCTGCGGCTTCGAGCGCGCGCGCGGCGATCAGTGCGACAATTGCCAGACGCTCCTGGATCCGATCGAGCTTATCAAGCCGCGCTCGAAAATTTCCGGTTCGACCAATGTCGAAGCGCGCGACACCGCGCACCTCTTCCTGCTGCAGCCGAAGATGCAGGACCGGATCCGTGCCTGGGTGGACAAATCCACGGAATGGCCGTCGCTTGCACGTTCGATCGCTTACAAGTGGCTCGATGAAGGACTGATCGACCGCTCGATCACCCGCGATCTCTCCTGGGGCATCAAGGTCACACAGAACGGCAAGCCACGACCAGGCTTCGAGAACAAGGTCTTCTACGTCTGGTTTGATGCGCCGATCGAGTACATCGGCTCAACCGTTGAATGGAGCGAAGCGACTGGCGCCGATTGGGAGCGCTGGTGGCGCACTGATAAGGGCGCGAGCGACGTTACCTATGTCCAATTCATGGGCAAGGATAACGTCGCTTTCCATACCGTGAGCTTCCCGGTGACCATCATGGGCTCGGGCGAGCCGTGGAAGCTCGTCGATCGCCTGAAGGCGTTCAACTGGGTCACTTGGTACGGCGGCAAATTCTCGACGTCCGAGAAGCGCGGCATCTTCATGGACCAAGCGCTCGAACTGCTGCCAAGCGATTATTGGCGCTGGTACCTGATGGCGAACGCGCCGGAGTCCTCGGACGCCGCGTTCACGCTCGAGCAATTCCAGCAAACCGTGAACGCCGATCTTGCCAACGTGTTCGGCAATTTCGTCAATCGCATCACCCGCTTCTGCGCCTCGAAGTTCGATTCGAAAGTGCCGGACGGCGGTGAATGGGGGCCGCACGAAGAGAAACTCTGGAGCGAATTCTGCACGCGTCTCGGCGCGCTCACGCAATGCCACGAGCAGATGGAGATGCGCAAAGCCGCGGCCGAACTGCGCGCGATCTGGGTCGCCGGCAACGAATATCTGCAAAACGCCGCGCCGTGGACCGCGTTCAAGACCGATCAGGCGGCGGCCGCCACCGGCGTGCGCACAGGGCTGAATCTCTGTGCGCTCTTCGCCATCCTCGCGCAGCCCTTCATTCCAGACGCGGCGAAAACCGTGCTGGATGCCATCGGCGTGCCGGAGAAGAATCGCATGTGGCCAAACGCGAGTGACAAATCTGTTTTCGACGCGCTGCCGCGCGGTCTCGCCATCACGCCCCCTGACGTATTGTTCAAGAAGATCGAGGACGAGCAGGTCGCCGAATGGGCCGGCCGTTTCGGCGGCGGCTGAATTCTACGCGTTCGCGGCGACCAGCCAGCACGCCGCGGGCAGCGAAACGCCGTTCTTTCCGTGGTGCGGCGCCAGTCGATCCATTAGGCGCTGCTTTGCCTCGGCGGCGTCGAGCTCTTGCTCCGCTATCGCGCGCGCACACGGACCGATCCTCAGCAGGAAGGAGGCGCTTTCCTCCAGCGTGCCGCCGCCGCCGACGGAAACCGCGCCGTCCCAGCGCGATAGGGCGATCTCGCTCCAGCCGGCGCCTTGCAGAACGCGCCGTAGCTTGGCGTCGTCCGCGAGGGAATACGGGCCGGGCGCATCGGGATCGGGCGTCGCCAACGGCGTCCTCAGCATTGGCGCGATCGCCTCCAGCGGCGCCGTCGCCCAGATGTTCTCGGACATTGGGCGCCAGCAGACGAAGCGCAGGCGGCCCTTCTCTCGCATGCTTGCGCGGATGTGCGCGAATGCCTCGACAGGCGCGGCGAAGAACATGACGCCGAAGCGCGAAAACGCCCCGTCGAAACGGCGGCCGAAGTCGGCTGAACTCGCATCCGCGTCGAGGAAGTCGATCGTCAAAGCCGCATGGCGGGCCCGCGCGCGCGCCACGTCGAGCATTTGCGAGGAGAGGTCGACGCCGACGACGCGACCTGTCGGGCCGACGCGGCGCGCGATTGCGAGGCTCGTTGCGCCTGCGCCGCAGCCAATGTCGCGAACGCGTTCGCCGAACTCGAATGCGGCGAAGTCCAAGGCCGCAGCGGTGATCGGCGCCAGCATGGCGTCGATGCGCTCGGCGTGAAGGGCCCACTCGTCGCCGACCTTGCCGCTCCAATACTCACGTTGCGTCATTTCCTGTGGCATTGGCGAACCTCGGTTGCTCGCGCGTGGAAACAACCGCCTGCGGGCTTGTCGTGCGAATGGGTCGTGCGGCCAATCCGCGACCGCAGCGTGTGGCGCGGCGACCCATGCGCGCGCCGCTTGGGCTTGACGGTTCCTTATCTGTGTCAGCGCCGAGCCGGCAAGATGCTGTGATCGGAAACGCGGTTGGAAGAATTGCCGGGTGGATCAAGGCTTTGCTGCGGGTGCGTCGTTAGCGGACGCCGCGCTCATGCGCCTCAAGACCGAGCCATTTTAGTCACGCTCTTGCGCTTGCCGCCCTCTGCGCAAGACCCTAAAAATTCCGAAAGTCCGGCGGCGCCCCGGGGGGATGCGGCGTCCACGTTCAACCGGAGGCCAAGATGGAATACGTCAATCAAGCCATCGATGCGTTGAAGGATGGCTTTGGTCAGATCAATCATCCGCAAGGGTTGATCATCGCGCTGATCGCGGCGCTGCTGATGCCGTCGTGGAAACAATGGCTGATCATGGCGCTGCTGGCGACGGCGGCGCACATCGCGGTCAATTATCTGCCGGGTATTCTGCAGGGCCACGGTCTGCCGAACTTCATGGAGCAGGCGTTCTGGACGCAAACGCTTGCGTATTTCCTTGGCTATCTCATCATCATCGGCGTCTTCTTCTTCCTGAAGAGCCTGGTGGCTCGCGGCGGCGGCGCCGCGAAAGCGCATTAGCGCTTGGCCGCTTCATAGAGCGCGATCGCGGCGGCGACCGAGACGTTCAGACTTTCCATCGCCGGCGCGATCGGAATCCGCGCGCGCTTTTCACACGCCTCCGCAACGCCGGGCCGCAGGCCCTTGCCCTCCGCGCCGACGACAAGCGCCGCAGGCCGCGGATCGGCGAGCGCATCGGCGAGCGCGAGTTCCGTCTCGCCTTCGAGCGCCACGGTCGCATAACCCAGATCGCGCAAGCTCTCGATCGCG
>JAFEDV010000238.1 GCA_018241475.1 Pseudomonadota bacterium
CGCCGTCGTCTGATCCTGCTTGCTGCCTTCCTCGAGCATGACGGCGGCGTCCCGCAACTTCGCCCAATCATGCCTGGCGATGAACGCGCGGGCGAAACCTTCAGCCGCGCCGCGCACGCCGTGCCGGTTCTTGATGGCGGCGTCCGCAAAGATGAGACCCTGATGCTGCTCCGAAAAGCGATGGAAGTCCGCGCGCCGCAACGCGAGGCGATCCAGCAAACCCTCCAAAGCAGCGCCGTGCAATTTCACCGCAAAGCGCCGGAACGCCTCCCGGGGCGCGTCGCTTGCCAGCGCTGCGTCAGCACGTGCGCGGGCGAGCATCGCGGCGGCGCGCGGTTCATCGGCAATATCGAAGCCCGGCGGCACGCCCGCCTCCAGCGGAAAGCGCGCCAGCAAGCGCTCACAGAAGGCGTGAATGGTCTGAATCTTCAGCCCACCGGGCGTCTCCAGCGCTTGTGCAAAAAGCTTGCGCGCGCGGCCGAGCTCTTGCGTCGGCTCGCCCAGCGCCGCGAGCTCTTTCGACAGCGTCTCATCGTCGGCGATGCACCATGCGCCCAGCCGCTCGAACAGGCGCCGCTGCATCTCGGCCGCCGCCGCCTTGGTGTAGGTGATGCACAGAAACGCCGACGGCTTCGATCCGCGAAGCAACAAGCGGGCAATGCGATCAACCAGCACCTTGGTCTTGCCGGACCCCGCGTTGGCCGTGACGAACACCGACGACGCTGGATCGGCGGCGACCATCTGGTTTCGGGTTGCGTCGTTGAGCGCGCGGGAGGTCACTCGTCGCCCTCCGCATCCGCCCATTCCTTGCGCCGCGCGAGATGGTCGTAGTCGTCGTAGAGCGTCACCTTGAGCACGCGCGGCTTCGACAAGAATGGCTGATCTGGCCGCGCGTATCGAGCGAGCAACCCCTCCAGGGCGCGCAGAGCCGCTTCGCCCGCCCCCGCCGGCCCCGCTTCGAGCGCCAGCGCGCGCGGCGTCGGGTCGGCGTTACCGAAGCGCCAGTACACCAACTCCGTCACCTGAGCGGCGGGAACGCCGTTGAACGCTCCCCGCGCCAGCATCGCCGCCTCCAGCGGCAATTGCGGTGAAAGTCCGCTATCGACCTGCTTGTCCGTGGGCGGCGCGCCGGTCTTGAAATCGAGAATGGCAGCATGCCCCGGCCCGATCTCGATGCGATCGGCCACGCCGGAAAGCGCGACACCGCCCTTGAGGGTCAGCACGCCCTTCTTCTCGCGATAAATAGAAGCGTTATGCGCGCGCCGCTCAGCAAACCAGGCGATTAGCGCCTTCACCGAAATCGCGAGCCGTTCGCGCTCGGCGGCACGTCGCTCCGGCGACACCCCCGCGCACTTCAATTCCTCGTCGAGCAGCTCGACCAACACGTCGTGCTCGTGCCCGTCCTCGAAGCGTTCGATGGCCTTGTGCACGGCGCTGCCGCGCTCGGCCGGGCCGGCCTCGGCCCCGATGGGCTTCAGAACCTCCAATCCCAAGAGGCGCCGCGCATAGAGCGCATAGGGATCGCGGATCAAGGTTTCGACTTGCGTGACCGACAGCCGCTTGATGCGCTTGTCCGCCGGCGGTCTCGGGCGCGGCACGATCGGCTTACGCGTCGCGGCGGGCCCGTTGAGCGCCTGCGCCCACGCCAGCGGCGCATCGGCGGGCGTCAGCTCCGCTTTCGCGCCTTGCACCAGGGTCTTCAGCCGCCACAGCCAGCGCGACGCCAGGGTCGGCGAGCCGTCGCGCCGCAGCGCGCGCGTCAGCACCACATCGGGCGCGTTGGCCAATTGTGCGAAGTCGTGGGCCGCCAAGCCGATGCGCTCGTCGAGCGACGGCAAACCAAGCGCGTGCCGCATCGGCCGCGACAAGAACGGGTCTTCTTTCGGCGCCGACGGCCACACGCCCTCGTTCAGTCCGCCCAGGATCATCAGGTCGCGCCGCTGCAAGCGCGCCTCCAGCGGGCCCCAAATGGCGATGCGCGACTCGGTGTTTTGCGCCCGGGGGTCGGCCTCGGGCTCCAGCAACTTCATGAAC
>JAFEDV010000239.1 GCA_018241475.1 Pseudomonadota bacterium
CTTGCCGCCAGCTGTTGCTTGCCAGCGAACATTTGGCAGCGATGAGCAACCGCTGTCCGTAATGGTCGATTGGGTGTTTCAGGGTCTTGGCTCCCTTCCATCGGTGTCGAAGGTCGCAAGCCGCCGATGGCGCTTCAATCGTTCGAGCCCGAGCCGCGGGCGTAGCCACAACCGATGAAGATAGCAGCGCTGCCACGGCCACAAGCAATTGTTGGATGCCTGACGCCCTCTGTGTCATTCAGCGCCCCCAGTGTTCCGTTAGAACGCGCCCCGCGCATGAAGCGCCGTGTTAGCGAGACGGACAACCCAAATCTTTCTCCGGCATGCCGACGCGCCAACGCGCGCTAACTCCGCTCTCGGCAGGCCTTCCTTCAGCAAGCGCTGCCGCCGGGCGCCCACGAATGGCTTGCTAGATCAAAGCGACTGAGGCGCACTGCGAAATCGGCGTTACGCCTGCGTTGGGAAAATTGTTGTTGACGTTCGCCGAGAACAGCGGCCCCGTCAATCCGAGTGTCTGAGTGCGGGAGACTAAGATGCGAGGCGGGGCCTTGGTAGTGGCGCTGGCGCTGCTCTGTTCAGCGTGCGCTACTTGGCAGGACGAAACGCCGGCGATCCCGCAGGCGAGCGCCGCGTCAGAATTTGTCTTGACCTCTCAGGGGCCCATAACCCGCGACGCAACATCCTCAGCCGCCAGCGAAGTGGCGATGACGCCGGCTGTCGCGCCTCATTCCCATGACGAGCTAGAGCATTTCGTGTGTGTCGACGGTCTGCGGTTAGACGTGGGCTACTCTCCCGATCGTCAAACCGCACGCATCAGCGCCGGCCGCGCGTCACTCATTTCGTTGCGACGCGTCCCGCAAGAAGGCTACCTCGCTTATGAATCTGGGGCCGTGCAGTTCCTGCGCGAAGGCCCGCGTGCGGTCTTCATCAATCAGCCAACTTCAATTGAAGTAAAGTCCGGAGATACGTTAGGCGCCATCGCTCGGCGCCTTTATGGCGAGAGCTCACGCGTGCGCGACATCATGAACGCTAATCCCGAAGCGCTCGCCGATCCCAATCTGATCTATGTCGGACAAGTCCTGCAATTGCCGCACGGACGGCACCTGTGCCGACGAACCCTGACATAGACGGCAGCCACAGCGCTCGCGCCGAGTTGCGTCCATCGATTGAACTCCCAGCGATTTCCTGCCGATCGCTCAATCTGAGCGAACGGCGGCAATGGGCGCGAAGGCGCTCATCCGGAGCGCCAGCGTCGTCAAGCCTCGACCGACTCGGGGGCGGCGCGCTAGAGACCGCGCTCCATGTCCGCTCCGCGTTCATATGTCGGCGCACTGTTGCGCCTTGCCGGACCCGTGGCGCTCGCGCGCCTCGGCATCATCGGCATGGCCATTTCCGATGTCGTGGTGGTGGGCCAACTTGCGCCGCGCGAGCTGCCGCACCAGGCGCTGGGCTGGGCGCCGACCGCAGTGTTTCTGGTTGCGGCGATTGGCTTGCTGCAGGGCGTGCAAGTGCTGGCCGCGCGCTCGCTCGGGGAGGGGAACCCGCAAGGCGCGGGCGTGGTGCTGCGGCGCGGCCTGGCGCTGGCGCTCGTCGCCGGCGGCGCCTCCGTCGCGCTGATGTGGTGGGGCGGCGAACACTTGTTTTCGACGTTCGGCGTCGAAGCCGACCTGGCCCCGCTTTCGACGCGCGTGATGCAAGTGCTGGCGCTCTCGATCCCGCTGCACCTGATGTACATCGCGGGGACTTACTTCCTCGAAGCCATCAAGAAGCCCGCGATCTCCACGATCGTCATGTGGTTCGCCAACGCGGTGAACCTCGGCCTCAATCTGCTGTGGGTGCCGCAACACGGCGCGGTCGGTTCGGCGTGGGCCACCGTCGGCGCCCGCGTGTTTCTCTCGGGCGCGCTGCTGCTCTGGATTTTTCTGCTGCCCGATGGCGCCAAGTTCGGTATCCGCAGCTTCAACGCCAAAGGGCACGGCTACCGCGCGCTGCTGGGCGTCGGCGTTGCCGCGGCAGTGAGCCAGGCTGTGGAAGCGGGGGCGTTCTCCGGGATGACGATGATCGCCGGCCGGCTCGGCGCCAATATCGTCGCCGGCTATCAGATTCTACTCAACCTGATGGCGTTCGTGTTCATGGTGGCGCTCGGCATGGCGGCGGCGACGGCGGTGCTGGTGTCGGAAGCCATCGGCCGCAAAGCCCCGCACGACGCAGCGCGCGCGGGCTGGACCGGCATCGGCCTCAACGAAGTCAGCATGATCCTGGCGGCGGTCGTCATCTTCATGTTCGCCGTGCCGATCGGGCGCGCCTACACAGCCGACGTTCAGCTTGCCGCGCTCATCGCATCGCTGATCTGGATTTGCGTCCTGATCCTGCATCCTGACGGCGCCCAGGTGGTGACGGCGTCGGCGCTGCGCGCGCGCGGCGACAATTGGTTTCCGACCTTCAGTCACATTGCAGCCTATGCGGTGGTGATGCCGGTGCTCGGTTTTTGGTTCGCCGAGCATCTGCGCATGGGCGTCGCAGGGCTATTGTTTGCGATCCTCGCGGCGAGCCTCTTGAGCGCAAGCGTGCTTCTGCTGCGCTGGTGGGCGATCGCCGACAAGCCGGGCGACGCCGGACATGTCGATGACGCGCTGATCACTGGCGTGGCCGAGGCTGAGGTTCGTGACGCCAGGGGCTAGGCGTTTACGCCCAGGATCCATCCCTCTTCATTCTCGACTGCGGCCCGTCGCGGATCATCCTTCGACGGTCCGAACAGCGATGCAAGCTGGCCCTTTTCGTCGAGCGCGTTGAAGCGCTCGCATACCGCGCGCACCTGCGCTTCATCCTTGGCCACACCGGCAGCCGGCTTGCCTGCGAACAGCGAGGGATAGATTTCCGCGAATACCGCATCGACGCCTTCGAGGTCGCCGGGCGTCAGGGGTTTCCAGCCGGTCTCGAAAGGCCAGATGCGCGCTCTTTCGCCGTGCGCGTCGCGGATGCGGGAGACCACCGGCATGCCGGTGAGCGCCTGGCCGCCGACCGACCCCTGATAGTAGAGCTTCCAGATCGAGGACGGCCCTTTGATCGCTTCCTCGGCCAGCCGGAACTCGGGCAGGTCGCCTGGGCCATGCTCGCGTACGCGTTTCACAGACAGCATCGTCTGTGCGTCGCGCGCCGGCGCGCCCCAGAACGGAAAGGCTTCGCCGGTCATCAGCCGGTTCATCTTGGCGCCCACCTGGAAGCGGTTGTTCTCGTTGGTCGGCTTGTCCTTCACTTCCTTGGCGACGAAATCGAGCACCTGCCGCCACGGCGCTGCGCCCGAAAGCTTGAGAGCGGCGGCGGTTCCGCGCGGAAAACCCAACGGGAAGTCGAAGCCGGCGAGCACGCGCTCGCTCTTGCGCCGCAGGTCGCTCAGGATCTCCTCCAGCAGCTTCTCCGCGGCCATGCGCGTGGGCGGATTGTGCGCTTCGAAAGCCATCTGGAAGCGCACGTTGCGCTTCATGAGGCCGATCCAGATCGAATCGGCGCCTGTCACCGGCTTCGATGAGGCGCTCCAATCGACCATGACATAGGCTTGGAAGAGACGCGGGCTCGCCATGTCAGTCGAGCTTCACCAGCATCTTGCCGGTGTTGCCGCCGCTGAAAAGCTCGAGAAACGCCTTCGGCGCGTTGGCGATGCCGCTCTCGACGGTCTCCTGCGATTTGATCCGGCCATCGAGGACCCATCGCGTCATGTCGGCGTAGAACTGCTCCCGCATGTCGATGAAGTCGATGACGATGAAGCCCTGCATCCTGATGCGCTTGCCGACGATGTAGGCCATGTTGCGGGGGCCGGGCGCGGGCGCCTCGTCGTTGTAGATCGAGATCATGCCGCATTCGATGAAGCGCGCGAATGGACGCGCCACCTCGAGCGCCACTTCCAAATGCTCGCCGCCGACATTGTCGAAATAGATGTCGATGCCCTTGGGCGCGGCGGCGCGCACGTTTTGGAGCAAATTGCCCTTCTTGTAGTTTACGGTGGCGTCGACGCCGACCGATTTGAGCCAGGCGAGCTTCTCGTCGGAGCCGGCGGAAGCGACGACCGTGCAGTCGCGAATTTTGGCGATCTGGCAGACGGCGGAGCCCACAGCGCCGGCCGCGCCGGACACGAACACGGTCTCGCCGGGCTTCGGTTCACCGATACGGTGGAAGCTCGTGTACGCCGTCATGCCGGGCATGCCGAGCACGCCGAGATAGGCCTGCGGCGGCGCGCCGGCAGCAGGCAGTTTGGTGAGCGCCGCGCCTGGTCCAACGAACGCTTCGCGCCAGCCGAGCATCGATTCCACCAGGTCGCCGGCCTTGAAGCGCGCGTCATTCGATTTCATCACACACCCAATCGCGCCGCCCTGCAGCACTTCCCCAAGCTGGAACGGCGGCACGTAGCTCGGCCGATCGTACATGCGCCCGCGCATGTAGGGGTCCACCGACATCCACATATTGCGGACCAAGACCTCCCCGTCCTTGGGCTCTGGAAGCGTCACCTCGGCCAACTGGAAATTCTCCGCGTTCGGCATGCCGGCGGGTCGGCTCTTCAGACGAATTTCGTGCGCTTTCTCGGCCATCGCTCGTGCTCCTCGCTCGGCGGCCACACTAAGCGCGCCAATCGGCTTCTCCAAGCACATCCGCGACGGCCCGCGCGCTGGACGAACGGGCGCACAAACCCCATAACCTGCCGCTCCAAACGAGTCTGAACGAATGTCAATCCGCCTCCGTTTCGCCCCGTCGCCTACCGGGCGACTCCATGTCGGCAATGTCCGCACCGCATTGCTCAACTGGCTGTTCGCGGAAAAGCAAGGCGGCCGAGTGCTGCTGCGCATCGACGACACGGATCTCGCGCGTTCGACCACGGAATTCGAGCAGGGCATCGAGGATGACCTCGGCTGGCTGGGGCTGAGATGGCATGAGCGCGCCAATCAGTCGGCGCGGTTCGACGCCTATGAGCGCGCAGCGGATAAGTTGAAGAGCGCCGGTTTGCTCTATCCCGCTTATGAGACGGAGGAGGAACTCGAACGCAAGCGCAAGATCGCCCAAGCCACCGGGCGCCCTCCCGTCTACGACCGCGCCGCGCTCAAGCTGAGCGCAGAGGAACGCCGGGAGCTGGAGTCGCAGGGGCGCAAGCCGCACTGGCGCTTCAAGCTGTCAGGCAAGCGGCGCGAATGGCTCGATCTGGTGCGTGGTCCCCAATCGATCGACACCGCCTCGCTCTCCGATCCGGTGCTCATCCGTGAAGACGGCGCCTTTCTCTATACGTTGCCGTCGGTGGTGGACGATGTGGACTTCAAGATCACCCACATTGTGCGCGGGGAAGATCACGTCACCAATTCCGGCGTGCAGATCGAGATTTTCGAAGCGCTCGGCGGCCCCGTGCCGCAGCTCGGGCATTTCCCGCTGCTGGTGGGCGCCGATGGCGGGGCGCTGTCGAAGCGACTGGGTTCGCTTTCCGTGAGCGACCTGCGCGCGCAGGGGTACGAGCCGATGGCGGTGCTCTCGCACCTCGCCAAGATCGGCACCTCCGATCCGGTGGAAGCACGGCTCTCCTTCAAGCAACTGGCGGAGGAGTTTGCGTTCGAGAAGATCGGCCGGGCGCCGGCGCGGTTCGATCCCGACGAGCTGAAGCGTGTGAACGCCGCCATTCTCCATCAGACTGACTATGCTGCGGTGCGCGAACGGCTGGCGGCGTCCGGCGCCGACAAGGGCGAGGCGTTCTGGGACGCCATCCGCGCCAACATTGCCCTGCTGCCCGAGGTGAAGGTGTGGGCGCACATCGTCGACGGGCCCATCGAACCCTTGGTGGCGGACGCAAGCTTCGCCGCCGCCGCGGCGGAGGTGCTCCCGAAAGGCGCTTACGACGCAACAACATGGAGCCTCTTTGCCAACGCGGTAAAAGAAAAGACCGGGGCGAAGGGCAAGGCGCTGTTCATGCCGCTTCGCCAGGCGCTCACCGGCTTGGATCACGGGCCGGAGATGGCTGCGCTGTTTCCGCTCATTGGCGAAACGCGCGCGCGCAAGCGGCTGATGGGTGAGGCGGCATAATGGCAGTGGCGGTTGACAAGCAGCGGTTCTCGTTATCGCTTGGCGGTGATTGGGAGGAGGCGCCGTCGGGCGATCCGGAGATTACGCGATTCAATTCGCGCCGACACGCCGCCAACCTCGTCATCTCGACAATGGGCCTCAAGGCGACAGCGGCCGACACCGGCCGCATTGCCGAAAGGCTCGCGGATCTGCGCATGGAATCCGAAAAACAGGTCGCGGCCGAGACCGGCATCGACATGACCATCGCGCGCCCGCGCATCGTGCAGCAGCCCTGGGGCCATGCCATCGCTTATTACGGGGTCGACGCCAACGGCCGGATGTTCAACTTCTCGGGCATGGTCACGCCCAGGCAGTCGATCGGCGTCTATGTCGAGTCGAGCAAGCTTTCCGAGGAGGTTCTGCGGGAGTTGCTCGAACAGGTTCTCGCCAAGCTGAAGTTCGACCTGACCTGAGCCGTCCGCCGCTGGACAAGGGCGAGCTGGCTCCCTTAATCCCCTTGCATGACCGAACTCGACATCCGCGCCGCCCGCCCTGACCAGCTTGTCGCGGGAGATAAAGGCCAGTGGGAAATCATCGTTGGCCTGGAAGTTCACGCCCAAGTGACGTCGAAGGCGAAGCTGTTTTCTGGCGCGAGCGCGGCTTACGGCGGCGCCCCCAACAGCCATGTGTCGCTGGTCGATGCGGCCATGCCGGGTATGCTGCCCGTCATCAATAAATTCTGCGTCGAGCAGGCGATCCGCACGGGGCTGGGCTTGAACGCCAAGATCAATCTGAAGAGCCGCTTCGATCGCAAGAACTATTTCTACCCGGATTTGCCGCAGGGCTATCAGATTAGCCAATTCCAAATGCCGATTGTCGGCGAAGGCGCCGTCGAGGTCGAAGCGGACGGCGAGGAGCCGATCACGGTGCGCATCGAACGCCTTCATCTGGAACAGGATGCGGGCAAGTCGATCCACGACCTCTCGCCGAACGAGACGTTCGTCGATCTCAACCGCGCGGGCGTGGCGTTGATGGAAATCGTCTCGCGGCCGGATATTCGCTCCGCCACGGAGGCGGCCGCGTACTTTAACAAGCTGCGCGCCATCCTGCGCGCTCTCGGCACCTGCGACGGCAACATGGAGGAGGGCTCCATGCGCGCTGACGTCAATGTCTCCGTGCGCAGGGCTGGCACCCGGGAGTGGGGCACGCGCTGCGAGATCAAGAACGTCAACTCGACGCGCTTCATGCAGCAAGCCATCGAGTACGAGGCGCGCCGCCAAGTCGAGATCCTAGAAGCCGGGGGTTCGATCGATCAGGAAACGCGCCTCTTCGATCCAAACAATGGCGAAACGCGCACGATGCGCTCCAAGGAAGATGCGCACGATTATCGCTACTTCCCCGATCCCGATCTTCTGCCGCTGGTGATGGAGAAGAAATGGATCGAAGAAATCCGCGCCTCGCTGCCTGAATTGCCAGACGCAAAGAAGAAGCGCTTCATCGGCGAGTATGGGCTTACTCCCTATGATGCGCGCGTGATTTCCGGCGATAGCGAAGTGTCAGCCTATTTCGAAACCGTCGCCAAGGGCCGCGATCCGAAGCTGGCGGCGAACTGGGTCACGCAGGAGCTCGCCGGCGCACTCAACAAGAAGGGATTGGGACTAAGCGCCTCGCCGGTGAAGGCCGAGCAATTGGGCGCACTGATTGATTTGATCAAGGGTGGCGCCATCAACGGCAAGATCGCCAAGGACGTGTTCGCCAAGATGATGGAAACCGGCGAAGCGCCGGGCGTTATCGTCGAACGCGAAGGATTGCGACAGGTGACCGACACTGGCGCGATCGAGAAAGCCATCGACGAACTGATGGCCGCCAATGCCGACAAGGTCGCCGATGTGCGGAAGAACCCCAAGGCGTTCGGCTGGTGGGTCGGTCAAACCATGAAAGTCACCGGCGGCAAGGCCAACCCGGCTGTCGTGAACGAAATCCTGAAGAGAAAGCTCGGCGTCTAGGCCGGAAGCTTCGGCGCCTGATAGCGCGCGACATGTGAAGCCGCGCCAAAGAGCGCGCTGGTGGGAGCGGGCATTTCGAGTTGAGCGCGTAAGTGCGTCTCGAACGCCTGCGCCTGCAGCGCCAGCATCTGTTGGCCGCCGGGGAAGAACATCTGCGCCACCAGGCTGAGCCAGATGTACATGAGCATGCGCGCCTCCCACGTTTCGAGCGCGCGGAGTTTCCGCAAGCCTGGTTGCCGGCCGGTTAACGCA
Source organism: Pseudomonadota bacterium (assembly GCA_018241475.1). Lineage (GTDB taxonomy): Bacteria > Pseudomonadota > Alphaproteobacteria > Caulobacterales > Aquidulcibacteraceae > Vitreimonas. Next base: position 8,292 of record JAFEDV010000239.1, read on the forward strand.
GAACCGCCCCGAAGCGTGGGTTCGGGGCGGTCTGGAGAGACGATACGTGGTTCAGTAGTTGTTGAAAATCGTGCCCAGGATCACGCCGGTGGCGATGCCGACCAAGAGAATTTGGCCGCGATCGTCGCGGACGTAATGGCATCCGTACGGCGGCGGCCGCAGACGATAGGCGCGCCAGTCGACCACCGGATAGTAGCTGCGATAATAGTACGGTATCACGTCGCCGCGACGCCAAGCGCGATAGCCGGGTTCATAACCGTAGCGGCCATAATAGGCTTCCGGCGGCGGGCCATAGTACCAGCGGCCTTGCCAAGAATAGCCGTTATAGCGGTCTCGGTCCCAGTCGCGATGGCGACCGCGGTCGTCCCGATCCCCGCGCCAATCACGATCGCGATCACGATCACGATCTCTGCCGCGGTCGTAGCGATCGTCATGATCTCGACGGCGCCAGTCCTGCGCCGCCGCACTGGTGGGCGCGGCAAGCGGCGCAATCAGGGTCGCCGCAGCCAACGCCATTGTGGCGATGCGTTTCATAACCAGGTTCTCCTTCCTGCTTCTTGAACGCGCGCGTCCAAGAAAGGTGTCCCCTTCTGTCGCAGAAGTTTGTCGCGGCTCGACTGAACCGTACATGAATGAACGTGGAACAAGAGAGCGCCTCGGTGAAGAAGATTTGCCGACAATGCGTGCGGGATTTAGACGGCCGCGCCGCTCACGTGATCGGTGTAATGCGTCGAGCCGGATGCATCGGCTTTCCCTCGCGTAGACTGGCGATGCCCGTTCGGGGCGCCTACCTGAAGCCAACCTGAATCTCTGACGAGGAATCATGGCGCGCCCCATCGAGGTCTTTTTCTGGCCTACGCCGAACGGCCACAAGATCACCATCGATCTGGAAGAGATGATGCTCGACTACGTGCTGAGGCCGGTTAACATCGGCGCTGGCGATCAGTTCAAGCCCGACTTCATGCGGATCAGCCCGAACAATCGCATGCCGGCGATCATCGATCCGGATGGCCCGGGCGGCGAAGCGGTCTCCGTGTTCGAGTCCGGCGCGATCCTGCAATACCTCGGACGCAAGAGCGGCAAGTTCTATCCTGCCGGCGAGCGCCAGCGCGTCGAGGTGGAGGAATGGTTGTTCTGGCAAGTCGCAAGCCTCGGCCCGATGTCCGGTCAGGCTGGGCATTTCAAGAACTACGCCCCCAAGCTTGTCGACGATCCAGCGAAGCTCGAGTATGCGCAGAGGCGCTACCTCAACGAGGTCAATCGACTCTACGGCGTGCTCAACCACCGGCTGGCCGGACGCGAATACCTGGCGGGCGAGTATTCGATTGCGGACATGGCCGCCTGGCCGTGGACACGCAACTATGTCAGTTATGACCAAAACCTTGACGCATTTCCGCACCTGAAGGCTTGGCACGAGCGGATGAAGGAGCGTCCTGCCGTGCGGCGTGCGATCGACAAGGGCGCCGCACTCCGCGCCAAAGCGTTGGCGGAGCAGCCGCCGGAGGAATTGGCGCGCGCCGCGCGAATTCTCTTCGGGCAGACTGCGGCGAGTGTCGACGACGCGGCCAAGCAAGCAAGCGCGATTAAGCCGATATAAACGACGCTTTCGCCAACGCGCGTAAATTGAAACGAGGCTTCCGCGGCTTAAGCTTATCGCAAGTTATGCACGTTATTGGTCCACCTCTGACGGCGCGAAAAATGCACGTCAATGGGGTGGAACGGACATGGCAAACGCCAGACGTTCCTGAATGGACCAAGGGAGAGCCCAACGTGGCTTATACGGATTCAGAAATTGCCGAGGCGCATGAAGCCGTGCGCAAAGCGGGGCACAGCGAAAATCTCTACAAGCTGGGCCTGATCTACTCGGTAGGCGACACCGTGGACCTCGTGCAGGCGCACATGTGGTTCAATCTCGCTGCGACCCGCGGTTCGGAAGCGGCGAAGGAATGCCGTCGCGAACTGTCCGAGCAGATGTCGAAAGACGAGATCGCCGCCGCCCAACGCGCCGCGCGCGAGTGGCTGAAGGTAACGCATCACTAAGCATGGTCGGCAGGACGCCTGGACGTTCCTGATCGTAGACGACGCGCGCTTAAGAGCGTCCGTGTTTGAGGAATGGGGCGATGGCGGTGCGCGCCAGAATCCGCAGATCAAACAGCAGCGAGGCGCGCGCGATGTATTCGAGATCGAGCCGCACACATTTGCGAACGCACGCCGCCGCTTGCGGCTGACCGCAGGCGCCGTTGAGTTGGGCCCAGCCGGTGATGCCCGGCTTTACACGGTGGCGGTGGGCGTACTCGGCAATGACGTCGGTGAGATCGCGGTTGGCGATCTGCAGACCCACGTCGTGTGGCCGCGGGCCGACAAGGCTCATCTCGCCGCGCAACACGTTGATCAGCTGCGGCAGATTGTCGAGACCGGTGCGGCGCAGGTAAGCGCCGACGCGGGTAACGCGTACGCCGCGCTGCATGGTGCGGAACTTGAGTGCGGTGAACACGCAATTGTTGAACCCATGGCGACGCTGGCGGTGGAGGACTGGCCCTTCGCCGTCGAATTTCACGGCGAGCGCGATGGCGAGCATCGGCAGCGCAAGCAAGACAAGCAGCGCTCCGCCAATGACCACATCCTGGGCGCGCTTCAGCGCTGCGCGCCCAGCATTGCGATGTCGCCCGGAGATGCATGCGACGGCGGCGCCGGCGAGACGGTCTGCGCCGCGGCCTTGAACGCCCTTGGCTTCATAGTCCATCAGCAGGTCGACTTGGTTCGGCAGCGTCTTCAAGCGGGCGATCAGGTCGCGCACGCGCGCCTCAGCGTTAGGCGTCACGGCGATGACGATGCGATCGACGTGCGGCAGGCCAGGCCAGGCGAGCAACGCGTCGATGTCGCCGCCGACCGCAATCGTTCCGATGGCGAACGGCGCGCGCTGCAGGCGATCGTCGGCGATGGCGATGACGCGCGCATCGCCGGATTTGGCGGCGCGCGCGGCGAAGCGCGCCGCCGCCGCCGTTGCGCCGATCAAGACGATGGTTTCGGCGAACACGCCGTTCTTGTGCGCAGCCCGGGTCCAAACACCGAGCGCTGCGTGGAAACCGGCGAGCGCCATCGCCGCAACCGGCAGTACGGCGGAGAGCGCGCCCGCGCCACGCGCGCTGGGCGCAAGCGCATTTGCACACAGGATGGCGATGAAGGCGCCTAGCGTCAGGCCGCCGAGCGCGCGGTCGGCGCGGACAGCGCCGGGATCGGCGTCGTAGGCGTCGGTAAGCCAGAGGCCAGCCTTGAGGGCGCACGCCGACACCACGAATGGGAGCGCGTCGCCGATGTTCATGTGTGCGAGGCTGGCGCCAGCGCCCCAGCGCGCCGCCGCTTCCGCGGCAGCCGCGATGACGAGCCAATCCACGGCCTTGATGAACTGGATCGGCGCGCTGGGGTCGATGTGCAGACCGCGGGCGTGCAGGGCGGGCATTCGCCGTGTTTCCGCCGCCGCGTCGTTGGCGGGCTCGCAGTCGAAGGGGCCTTCGGCGCGATATGGCGCTTCGGCGCTTTCACCACGTTTTGCCGTTTCAGGCGTGCCGAACATGGCGAACGCCGCCTCCAATTCGGTACGGCTCAGCGGTTCGCCGCTGACACCCAGGCCAGGCACGCTATCGGCGTCAAGGCGTTGGCTTTGTTCGGTTTCCACAGGAGCGCGGTCGTCGTCATCGCCCTGGAGCGCAGTGTGCTGCATTGGTTAATTCGCCCCTTGGACTAGCAACTCAGGGCGTCGTCGCGCAAAGGCCAGGCCAATTAGGGATGATGGGGGCGGCTTGCTTGCCGAGGCAGGGGCAGGCTAAGCGAGGCGTCTGCCGGAGACGTGGCCGAGTGGCTGAAGGCGGCGCCTTGCTAAGGCGTTATACTCGAACAGGGTATCCAGGGTTCGAATCCCTGCGTCTCCGCCAAAACTCACGCCCCCGCCTTCCAGAACATGAGTTAACCGTCATAATGGCGACCCGGGCGACGACGTTGGGGAAGTGGCATGTTCAAGATTGTTGGCGCGGCGCTCGGCGTCCTGGTGCTGACCCTTGCAGCGCCGGCGGGCGCGCAGTCGCGGCTGTTTTCGGATAATTCGGAAATCGCGATCACGTTGTCGGGGCCGCTATCGACCATTCAGCGCAATGCTGCGCGCAGCACCGAGCCGCGGCCGGGCACGGTGACGCTGACCGGTGCTGCGCCGCAGACCTTCAACGTCCAGATCGGCGCGCGCGGCTACACGCGCCGGGCCGGAGGCATCTGCTCCTATACGCCGCTGCGCCTCGATTTTGGCGGCAACGCCCCGCGCGGATCGCTCTTTCACCACCAGGGCAAACTGAAGCTGGTTGCGCCCTGCCGCTCTGGAGCCTCGTACCAGCAGCTCGTCGTGCTCGAGTACCTTGCCTACCGGCTGCACAACGAGATGACGCCGATGTCCTTCCGGGTGCGGCCGGTGCGCGTCACTTATCACGACACTGACAATGGGCGTCGCGACGACACCCGTTGGGGCTTCCTGATCGAGGATGACACCGACGTGGCCCACCGCAATCATCGTGCGAAGCTGGACGTTCAGACCGGCGACGTCACCGCCGCCGGACTCGATCCCGACGCCGCGACGCGCGTGGCGCTCTTCGAATACATGATCAGCAATCTCGACTGGGACATGGTGAGTGGCCGGGCCGGAGATCCTTGCTGTCACAACAACAAGCTCATCGGCGCCGCGGCGGCCGCGCGCACGAGTGTCGTGCCGCTCCCTTACGACTTCGACTATTCGGGTCTCGTCAACGCGCCGTATGCGATTCCGCCCGAAGGAATCCGCGTGCGCGATGTGCTTACCCGCTTCTACCGCGGCTATTGCCGGTTCAACGATCAGCTCCCAGCGGTGATCGCCGACGTGCGCGCGCGGCGTGCGGCGTTCTATGCTGCGATCGACGATGAACCGGAGCTCGACGCGGGCCACAAGCGCACGGCGCACGCTTTTCTGGACGGATTCTTCGGCGTGCTCGACGATCCCGCTCGGGTGGCGAGCGAACTCACCAACCACTGCCGCCGCGGCTAGAGCTAGGGCGCTGCGGTCGCCGCTGCGCCCAAGGAATCGCAACGCGACGCGAGCGACGCCACGGCGCCGCCCGCGCCATCGGCCGCCGCGACCTGGTTGAGGTAGGCGCAGCGCGCCGCGTCGGAGGAGCCGTCAAGCGCGATGCGTTGGCCGCGATGGATGGTCGTCATCTGACCGTTGTTGATTTCCAGGAACGCATGCGGATCGGAGGCGCCGCTCGGCACGGCCACGTCGGTAAGGATCACGCCGCCGCCGAAGCGTGGCGCGATCGTCGGCGTACGCTTGGTGTGGCCGACGACGATGTGGGCGACATGGAAGCGAGACAGCACCGCGCTGACGTTGGCCGCCTCGCTTGCCTCGCTATTGAGCGCGAAGCCGCGGTACCACAGAGGGCCATCCGGATTGTCGAGAATGTCCGCAAAACCGGCGGCGGGCTGACCCCGCAGCGCGCCGCGCACCGCATTGTTGATCGTGTCGATATTGGATTCGGTAAATGTCGGACCGATGCCGCCATGCATGAAAACGATGTCGTTGATCACAATCATCGCGTCGTGTGACGCGACCCATCGGCCATAAACGCCGTTTGGCGCCCAGGCGATGCGCTGTTCGACATAGCCAAGCGGGTGGCGCGTGTTCCAATCGGCGCGATAGGCGTCGTCAAACACCGGCAGGCCGCTCGCCGGCGGATGCGCGCGTTCGTAGGCGATTGTCTGCAGGTAGTAATTGTCGCGCAGCCGCGCCGCGCCACGCGACGCATACGAAGCAAATTCGCCGCTGCTCGTGTAGCGCAGGTCGCCGAGCATGTTCATGGCCTCATGATTGCCGATCAGCGCGTGAACGTACCCGCCCGCGCGCCGCGCCTGCGGTTCGAGGCGCATCAGATGGTTCAGAATGGTCCGGCTGTCCGGCCCTCGGTCCTCTACGTCTCCGATCTGCACGAAATGGGTCTGTCCGCCCGCCCAATTGCCGTTCGCGTCGACGAGACCGGCGACACGCAACATGTCTTCGAACTTGTCGGCCTCGCCGTGTAGGTCGCCGAACACGACGATGCGCTGGACGTTGCGGAACACCGACTGGGCGCGCGCTTGCGCCGGGGCGGCGGCGACAAGCGCCGCCAGTGCCAAGAACAAGAAAGCCAACCGCCGCATCATGATCAGAGGCTGGCGGGCGTTGCAGGCGAGATTGAGGCCGAGCAAAGTCAACATGGGTGCATGGGGAATAACCGCTTTTGCCGGTTGGCCTCCAGCATTTCTTGCGTGCGGCGGCGGCGGTGCGGCCCTAGATAAGCCCCCGGAGCAAGCACGATGCACGATTCAACGGCGCCGCAGTTCAAGGCCATCTCGGCCGAAGCGGGCCAGCACCATGAAACCGACGCGATCATCGTGGGTGCAGGGCCGGTCGGCCTTTTCGCCGTGTTCGAACTCGGGCTGCTGGATCTCAGGGCGCACCTCGTGGACGTCCTCGACCGGCCTGGCGGCCAATGCGCCGAACTCTACCCGGAGAAGCCGATCTACGACATCCCGGGCCTGCCTTACGTAACTGGCCAGGGTCTCACCGACGCGCTCATGCGGCAGATCGCGCCGTTCAAGCCGACGTTTCATCTTGCACAAATGGCGGAGGCGCTCGAACGCCTGCCGGACAAGCGCTTCAAGCTGCGTACAGAACTTGGCGCCACCATTACGGC
>JAFEDV010000023.1 GCA_018241475.1 Pseudomonadota bacterium
AAAGCTCCGCCTAACGCCACCAGCAGCACCTGCTTCATTTGTTGGCTTGCCGCGCGCGCAGATTGGCGGCGATCGAGCGCGCATCGTAGGCGTTGGGATCGTCAGGCTTTGGCCCCTCGCCGAAACGGATATCGAGCGAGGCGGAGGTCGCTGTCGGACCGCCGCCGCCGATCGGGAAGCTGAATCCAGCGCCCACGCCGACGCCGGTGCGATGGCCGAAACTGGCGCCGCCCACGCCGATGCCGACGCTCGGTCCGGAATGATAGCCCCCGCCGCTGGTGTTGCGGCGATCGACCCAGAACCAATCGCGGTTGTGTTCGAGTGTTAAGTCAGCGGCGCGCAAGAGCGCGTAGTCCTGCAATGTCTGCGCGTCGGCGCCGCCGGGGGCGCGATAGGTGACGGTGTAGCGGTTGGATTCGATTTGTTGTTCGGAATAGCCGGCGGCGTTGGGAGAAACTGCGGCGCTGTAGGTCGGCGTGGTCTGGCATGCGGCCAACGTTGCGGCGGCAGCGACAACCAACAGCACGGTTCTGAATATTGTCATGGATGCTCGTCCTGACTGGAATCCCTGCCGCGCCAGTGTAGCGCACATCATGCACAGAACTAACCACCGATCCCCGGATTGCGCGAAGCGCAAGTCCGGGGCCCATAAACACAAATACTTGAGGTTATGGGCTGCGGGCTCGCCACGTTGTGGCGCCCCGGGGATGGGTGGTGTGTCTACGCAACCAAGTGATCTGAAAGCCCCAGCGATTTGAGCGTTTCTTCGAAAGCGGCAGGCGGCGGGGCTTCGAAGCGGCGACGGCCGCCTTCGGGGTGGGGAATATCGAGCGCGGCGGCGTGCAGCATGAGGCTGGGAATGGCGACCGCGCCGAGCGTGAACAGCCCGCCATACTTGCCGTCGCCGGCGATGGGGCGGCCGATGGCGGCGAGATGGGCGCGGAGCTGGTGCATGCGGCCGGTTTCGGGTTCGAGCTCGACCAGGGCGGCGGCGGGCGTGGCGCATAGTGTGCGGTAGTGGGTGCGCGCGGCTTGGCCGTTTGGTGAGATTTCCATGATGTCGAGACCGCGGCGGGAGATCTTTTGGAGCGGCTTGTCGATCTCGCCTTCGGCCGGATCGGGCGCGCCGCCGCAGACGATGGCGAGATAGGTTTTCTTCACATCGCGACCGGCAAATGCTTCGGAGAGAAACGCAGCCGCCGGCTTGGTGCGGGCGGCAACGATCACACCGGAGGTTTCTCGGTCCAGCCGATGCACGAGGCGCGGCCGTTTGCCGTTGGATTTGGCGAAGGCGGCGAGCAGGTCTTCAAGCGAGTGCTCGACGCCGGAGCCTCCCTGCACCGCAAGGCCGGAGGGTTTATTGAAGACGAGGATGGAGGTGTCTTCGTGGATGAGCAGCGAGCGGGCGTAAGCCGCGCCCGCCTCATTGATCGTTGGCGCCCTGTTCATGCAACGCTTGTAGCGCCTTTGGTGCGCGGCGCTCGCATGAACCTCCGTCGCGCAATCCTGGTCCGGCTATCCGGCGCCGGCGGGCCGCAGTATTGGTGAAACCAGACGAGCGTGTTGACGATTCTTGGTGATCACGCTTGGCCGGAGGGCGATGTCGGGCGGCGCGCCGGGGACACGCGCCATCGCAACGTCGGCCAAGGAGACTCGGTCCTGTCCAGGCGCGCCGGCCGGCGCGGCGGCGCCCGCCGCGCCATCCGCCGGCGCCACCAAGCGCCGAGCCCAATAAGCAGCAAGGTTGTGAGGGTCACCATGGTTCAGGCGGCGCGCGCCGTGAAGCCCTGCTGGCCGGGGCGCCGATTCGGCGTCCAACCGACCTTCTCCAAGGTTTCCTCCGCCGATCCGTAGAACTCGCCGATGCGAAGGATGCGCCTCGCCTCCTGGCCGCTGGCAACGTCGCGATAGAGCTCCTCTGAAATGCGCACCAGCTGCTCGATCTGCTGGACGGAGGTGATGCGCTCGCCTTTGCGGCCCCAGAGATTGTCCTCGATGCCGCAACGCACGTGGAGACCCATGGCGATGGCCATGGCGTTGAGCGGCAAGACGCTGCGCATGATGCTTTCGATGGTGAGGACCGCGCCATCGGGCGCGCGGCGGATGAACTCCATCATGTTGTAGGGATTGGGTCCATCCGCGCCGCCGCCGATGCCGACCCAGTTCAACGCCAGCGGACCGCGATAAACGCCGCGCAGATACAGGCGCTCGACCGTTTCGAGCTGGCCGACATCGCCCAGCATGAAGAGCGCCTGGATGCCCTTGCTCTGCAGTCGACGCAGATGTTCCTCGACGAACGCCGGGCCGGAAGGAATCCACATTTCGCGGTACGCCTGCTGGTAGGCGGGCAACGCCAGCGATGTGCCGGCGACGTCATCGGCGCTCATCAGTTCGCAGACATTCATCTGATTGGTGTTGATGGCGATGGTGACCTGGTCGGGCGCAGGATCGAGTTCCGCCAGCATATGGCGCGTATCGTCCGACAGCCACTTGGCGGCTTCGCCCTCGCTTTCCGGCGCAAACGAAATCGATCCGCCCACTTGCAGCACCATGTTGGGAACGGCGTCCCGCAAGCGCGACAGCATCTCGTTGAACAGCGACAGACGCTTGGAGCCGGAGCCATCCGCTTCTCGCACATGGATGTGCAAGACGGTCGCGCCGGCATTGTAGCAGTCGACGGCCTTCTGGACTTGGTCCTTCATCGCGACTGGGATGTCGTCGGAATCGCCAGGCAGAAATTCAGGCCCGTAGGGCGCTGCAGTGATAACCAGCGGCTCTTGGTTTTCCGGATGCAAAGCATCGTCTAGAAAATTCATGGGGCGACTCCTTTGGTCTCGTTGCATTCGGCGTTTGCGCGCGCAGACATCTCTTCCGCCAAGATGGGAAAGCCCAGCGCGCACGAATGGATGCCGAGCACGGCCACGCCCTCAAGCACCGCGATGATCTCCTCCGGGCTCGCGCCAACCTCGAGAGCTTTGCGGATGTGGCGGCGGACGCCGGGCGCATAGAGGTGCGTGCAGGAAGCGTCGACGGCGATGGCGATGAGCTCCCATGTCTTGGCGTCGAGGACGCCGGAAAGACGCGGGCGAAGGCCCATTGCGAGAAACGTCTCCAGCCAGTGGGGATCGGCGGCGGCGATGGCGTCCCAGGCCGGATTGAATTCGCCCCGGGCGCGCAGCGCGTCGGTCATGGGGGTCGGCGGCATGACCTCGACGCTAGCGTGAGGCTTCAAGTCGTGTTTGTATTATTGGGACATCGGCTTGCTAATTTGGGACACACACTGACCCAGCTCATTCGCAGCGCCAGCCTCACGGGCTTCTCCGATCTCTGCATCGCCCAGAAGGTCGACCCCAAGCGTCTGGCGGCCGCGGCGGGCCTGCCAGCGGCGGCGCTGGCCGATCCAGACCTGAAGGTGGAGAGCAGCCGCGTAAGCAGGCTGCTTGAGCTTGCCGCGGAAAAATGCCGGCTCGAGACGTTCGGTCTGCGGTTGGCGGAGACCCGTCGCCTCTCCAACCTCGGGCCTGTCGGCCTGATCGCGCGCGACCAGCCATCTTTGCGGGGCGCGCTCGGCGTGATGCGCCAATACCTGTGGCTCCACAACGAAGCACTCTCGTTCTCGCTGGAGGAGTCGGACGACGTCGCAATCCTGCGCATAGACTTGAGAGCAAAGCGCGTGATGGCGATGCGCCAAGCGGTCGAACTCAGCGTTGGCGTGTTGTGCGCAATCCTCCGCGCGCTCATCGGGCATGGCTGGCGGCCGGAAGCGACCGCGTTCCGGCACGGCCCGCCCGCCGACCTGTCCGTGCACCGGCGCGTCTTCGGAAAGACCCCGCAGTTTCTGCAGGAGTTCAACGGCCTGGTGCTGCGCCGGGCCGATCTCGAAACACCGCTCGCGGCCGCCGACCCGGCGATGGCCCGACAAGTGAGCCGCTACATTGAGGGTCTCGCGCAGGCGCGCCCAATCACGACGCGGCAAATGGTTGGCGAGCTCATCGTATTGCTGCTGCCGACGGGAACGTGCAACGCCGATCGCGTCGCCGCCCATTTCGGCGTCGATCGTCGCACACTGCACCGGCGCTTGGCTGCGGACGGCACGAGCTTTCGCGCGCTGCTGGACGAACAGCGCACACAACTGGCGCTTTCGCTCCTGCGCGACGCAAGAACTTGTACAGTCGTCGCCGAGCTGACCGGGTTCGCTTCGGTCAGCACGTTCTCGCATTGGTTCCGCCGCCGCTTTGGCAAAGCGGCGCGCATGCACTTACGGGCGTCGGCCGCCTAGTGCGACGCAGTCTCCGTCGTCGCAATCCCGGTGCGTCCATCCGGCACCGGCGGGCCGCCGTATTGGTGAAACCAAGCGAGCGTGTTGACGACCTTGGTGATCATCCCTGACGGGCGGAACGCGATGTCGTGCGGGGCGCCAGGGATGCGGACGAGCTCGGTCGGCACGTGCCGGAGGCGCAGCGCTTCGTAGAATTGCTCGGCTTCGCCTGAGGGGGTGCGCATGTCGGCTTCGCCGGTCATCAGCGCGGTTGGCGTCGTCACGTTGCCGACGCGCGAGAGCGGCGAGCGCGCCCAATAGCGCGCTTGTGCGCCCTCTTCCCATGGGAATTCGCCGAGCCAATATTGAGCGTAGAGCGGAGTGAAATCGGAGGTGAGCACGAAGCTCGTCCAATTGATCACCGGCTTTTGCACCATGGCGGCGCGGAAGCGATGCGTGGTGCCGACGATCCAAGCGGTGAGCACGCCGCCGCCGGAGCCGCCGGTGACGAAGAGACGATCGCTGTCGATCGGCTCGCGCGCGATCGTGGCGTCGACGACGCTCATCAGGTCGTCGTAATCCTTATCGGGATAGTCGCGGTTGATGAGATTGCCGAACTCGCCGCCATAGGAATTCGAGCCGCGCGGGTTGGCGTAAACGACGACATAGCCCGCGGCCGCATACATCTGGATTTCAGACGCAAACGCCGGGCCGTAGGCGGCGACGGGGCCGCCGTGAATCTCCAGGAGCAGCGGGTAATGCCGTGAAGCATCGAAGTCCGGCGGGCGCACGATCCAGGCATCGATCGGGCGACGATCGACGCTGGACGGCACCACGATGTGCTCGGCTTCAGGAATGGTGCGCCCGCCGAGCACGTCGTCATTGAGCGCGGTAAGACGCCGCCCGCCTTCGATGGTGAGATCGGCGGGACGCGTCGAGGTGCTGGTGGTAGCGACCCAACGGCCGCTGGCGTTCACCGAATAGGCGCCGCCTGTATACGGGCGCCCGAGATCGGTGCCGCCGATGCCGGAGAGCACTGTGGTGACGGCGCCGCCGCCGGCGCCGACGCGGCCGAGCTTGGTGACGCCGCGATCGGAATAGAGGAAGTAGATTGAACCGTTGCCAGCCCAGCGCGGATCCTGGACGTCGCGATCGAAGTTGGCGGTGACGTTGCGTGCATGGCTGCCGTCGGCGTCGGCGACGTAGAGATCGCTGACCTGATAGAATTGGCGGCGATCCTCGAAGCCGGTGTAGGCGAGATGGCGCCCGTCCGGCGACAGGATCGGCTCGGCCTCCGGCCCGCGGCGATTGGTGAGACGGGTGATCTCGCCGCTGGCGACGTTCAGCGAATAGATGTCGGATTCGATGGCTTCGTATTCCCAGCCCGCTTCGGCATTGGCGGCGAACACGAGCCTGCGGCCGTCAGGCGACCAGGACATGCGGCCGTCGTGGTTGCGGTCCTGATAGGTAAGCTGGCGCGGCGTGCCGCCGTCGGCCGGCAGCGTGAAGATCTGCATGTAACCGGCGTGGACGTAGCCGGCGCCGTCGATGCGATAGACGACGTCGCGGATGATGCGCGCAGGCGGCGCCCATTGTGCGCCTTCCGGCTTCGGCGGCATGCCGGCGGGCTCCGGATTGGGCTCCTCCACGAAGCCCTCGAAGGCGAGCGTGCGGCCGTCGGGAGACCAGGTCAGGTTGCTCGCCCCGCCGGGCAGTCGCGCGAGCGTCGCCGAGCGCTGGTTATCGATATAGAACACGCGCAGTTCAGACTCGCCGTCCGCGCTTGCGACATAGGCGATGGCGCGCCCGTTCGGCGACCACACCGGCGACGAATAATTGCCGGCGCCCTGCACGAGCGGGCGATGCGTGCGGCCGTCTTCGCTGACCAGCCAGATCGAACGGCGGAAGCGATCGGTCATGATATCGGCGGAGACGCGCACATAGGCGACCCAATGGCCGTCGGGCGAGATTTCGGGATTGTCGGCGTATTCGAGATTGAAGACGTCGGCGGCCACGAAATGACGCGGCGGTTGGCGCGGCGGCGGGTCGGCCAGCGCCACGGAAGCGAAAGCGAGCAAGGCGGCAGCCGCGGCAAAGCGGATGAGCATGGAAAGCGTCCCCTGAGAAACAGCGCGCGCACGCTAGCGCGCGTGTCGCCGCCCCGGAAGCGCCGCTCGCCTTTGAAGGGAGTGCGTTTGTCGCTTGCGGTGAGCGGACGCCGGCAGCGCCCGCTCAACGTCTGTCGTCAATGACGGTTAAAGAGGCCGATCAGCCAGTTCAGCGCCGCCGGATGGGTGATCAGCTCGTAGCCGATGAACAGCAGCAGGGCGAGGAACAGGTAGCCGAGCAGATGTTCGAAGATGCGTCCCATCTTGCGTTCGCGGCCGGAACGGGTGAGCGGAATGCCCGTGGTGCGCGAGATCTTGCCTTCGAGCGCCGAGAGTCCAATGGCGCGTCGCCAGGAAAACGAGACACCCGGAATATGTGGGCCGTGCGAATGCGATTGCGTCATCTGCGCTCTCCGTCCTCTCCCGTGACGCGAGCGGTGGGCTGCAGCGCTAAATGAAACGTAAACGCGCGCGGTCGTTGCGCGAGCGCAGCGAGACGCTTAATCCGGGGGCTGGCAATGAGGAGCGGAAAGCGATGCAACGCATCTCCACCTTGATGATCGTGATGTGCTTGGCGATTTTGGCGTTCGCACACGGCGTCTCCTCGGCGCGAACACGCCCATTTGATGCTCACGCACTTGCCATCGAGCATCGCTATGCCGGGCCAGACGGCGGCTGGGACTTTTCAACCTTCGATCCAGTGCATCGCCGCATTTATATATCGCGAACGAACAGCGTCTCGGTGTTGGACCTAGCTTCCGCTCAAGTAACGCAATTGGTCACAGGCTCACGCACGCACATCGCACTTCCCATCAATCACGGCGCTGAAGTCCTGGTCACCGATGGCGGCTCTGGCGGCGCCTTCATCGCCAATGCTCTCACCGGAGCTGTCCGCGTCCCCACCATTGCGACTGGCTCACGCCCGGATGCTGCATTCATTGAACCGAACACCGGTCTCGTCTGGGTGCTGGACAATCATGACGGCGGCATCGCCATCATCGACACCCAGTCCGGCAGATTGGTCGGACGTATCGCAGTCCAAGGCGCGCTTGAATCGCCGGTCAGCGACGGCGCCGGCAGAGTCTACATCACTGTCGAGGACAAGAACGAAATCGTTGTCATCGATGCGCATGCGCTTGGCGTGGTCGCGCACTATCGCCTGACAGGCTGCGAAAGCCCAACTGGATTGGCCTACGACGCGCGCGATCGGCGCCTTGTCGCGGAATGCGCCAATGGCGCAGCCAAGATCGTCTCCGCCCGTGACGGACGAGAGCTGGCCAGTCTGCCGCTTGGGCCTCGCCCCGACGGGCTGATCAACGACACGCGCCGCAATCTGGTGTTCGCACCCACGGCGGGCGATGCAATGATGAGCGTCATCGACCCCGCGGGCATGCGCATCGTGGGATCGATCGCGACGCAGACAGGGGCCCGCAGCGGCGCGCTCGATCCGGAAACGGGCATCGTCTATTTGCCCTCAGGGCGTTTCAATCCGCCGGCAACGCCGGGCGCGCGACCCACGTTGGTCGCCGGCAGTTTCGAAATTCTGGCGATCCGCACCCGCTGATGTGTTCGGCAATATCCAAGAGCGACAACCCATCGGCCTAACAATCGGCCTAAGCTTGCGCAGGCCGGTCCGGGTGAACGTGTGAGCAAACCGGCGTCGGCCGCTTAGCCGCAGCGGGTGACTTCCCCCAGAGCGTGGAGGCGGCGCGCAGCGAGCGGAGCGATCTGGTGTTCGTCGCGCATGCAGGCGAGTTGCGCGTAAAGCTGCGCGGCGCGCGTCCGGTCGTCGGCGCGCAGCATGTCGGCAAGGTTCATCATGGACGGCGCGAAGTGCTGCGCCGCAGCGCGTTCGTAGAGGGCGCGGGCGCGATCGGCGTCGCGTGTGACGCCAATGCCGTCGCGATAGAACGTGCCGAGCATGTGTAATGCGTCGACTTCGCCCGCATCGGCGGCGTGCTGGAGATATGGGATCGCCGCGGCGGGATTGCGCGGACCGGCGGGAGAATCGCGCAGCCAGCGCGCATAGTAATATTGGCCGCGTGCGTCGCCTCGCTCTGCGGCGGCAAGCAGCAACCGGCCAGCTTCGATCTGCGATGCGGCGGGCGCGCGCGTGTCGGGGGCGATCAGCAGTGCATAGTCGATCTGCGCGGCGACGAGACCGCGCCGCGCCGCTTCCGCCAGGCGGTCGCGCGCGACGGCTTCGCTAATCGGCGCGTTGGGCGCGGTCCGGCGCAGCGTCCAGCTCATGTAGAGACCGGCGCGATAGTTCTGCGCGGAGGCTTGATCGCAATAGGCGCCCGCGGCGGTGGGACTCGGCAGGAAGTTGGCGACGCCGGCAAGATGACCGAGACAAGCAAGCGTTTGCGCGAACGGATCGCCGCGCTCGGCGGCGGCTTTGATCCGCTCGGTCTCGGCCGTATCGATGCGCGCGGCCGCCTCGCGCCATGGCAGCGTCTCGAGCTGCGCTTCGGTTAGTCCATAGGCGGGCGGCGCGAGCGCTGTCGGGCTGACGGGCGTGGTGGTGACGCTGCGCGTCGTCAGAGTCGGCGCGGTGCGGAGCGCCGTGATCAGGCGGCTGGCGCCGATGCCGACGGAAAACAACAGCAGCGTCAACGCCGCCAACGCCGCGACCCGCCACCATTGCCGGCGCTGCCGGACGACCGCCGGCGGCGGCTGCGTCGGGGTTGGCGGCAGCGGTTCAGCCGCCTTCCACGGCGCCAGCGTTTCAGGCGCCGGCGGCGGGACCGGCGGCATGCCGAGCGCCGCGCGCGCCTTCGCCAGCACCTCAGGCAGCGCATCGGAATCGCCTTCAGTCGGCGTGAGCTTCTCGATCTGCGCGATCAGCGCCTCGAAACGCTGCTTAAAGCTGACCCGGTCGCTGGCGTCGAGATTGGTGCGCGGCGCCGCCTCAAGCGGCGCCGGCAGCGGGCTGTTGTCGAGTTCGGCGCAAACGAGCTTGTTGCGCTCGAGCGCGAAGGCGGCTTGTTCGGCGAGCTTCGGCGCCTCGGAGGCGGCCGGCGACCAGAGCGCGAGCACGCATTTGGCGTCGTCGACGGCCTTGGCCATGTCGGCATCGCCAAGCGCCCTGGGCGCTACATCAAATCCCAATGCCGCGAGCGCCTCGGCGATGGCGTTCGCACGCGCCTCATCCGCCGGCGCCGCGGCGATGACGATATCCGTCATGCCACCCTCGCCGCCTTTGGTTGAACAAAGCCGCCCCCGTCGCCGTCAAGCGGCGCATCTGCACATTGCGTTGACTTAACGAAGATCGTCCCGCGCTAACCCTTCGGCTGATCGACAATGCGGATGTGCAGCTCCTTAAGCTGCTTCGGCGTTACTTCGCCGGGCGCGTTCATCATCAGGTCCTGGGCCTGCTGGTTGAACGGGAAGACGATGACTTCGCGGATGTTGTCGACGCCGGCCAGCAGCATGACGATGCGGTAGACGCCCGGCGCCGAGCCGCCGTGCGGAGGCGCGCCATAGCGGAAGGCGTTCAGCATGCCGCCGAACTTCTCTTCCACCACTTCACGGCCATAGCCGGCGATCTCGAAGGCCTTGATCATGATGTCGGGCTTGTGGTTGCGGATTGCGCCTGAGCTGAGCTCAACGCCGTTGCAGACAATGTCGTACTGGAAGGCGGTGATGTTCTCGATGGTCTCGCGGTCGCCCGGATCGAGCTTCAAGAACTTCTCGTGGTCGTAGTTCGGCATTGAGAACGGGTTGTGGGAGAAGTCGATTCGCTTTTCTTCCTCGCTCCATTCGTACATCGGGAAATCGACGATCCAGCAGAACGCGAACTGCTCCTTGTCTGAGAGGTTGAGTTCGTCGGCGACCTTGTTACGGGCCTGGCCGGCGAATTTGTAGAACACGGCCGGATCGCCAGCCACGAAGAAGACGGCATCCTCGTGTGTGAGGTCCAATTGCTGGTAAAGTTCCAACGCCCTCTTCTTAGAGCCAATCTTTGCCAGCGCCGGCCCTACCGGCTCATAGGTTTCGAACCACTGATCATAGAGCTCTTCGGCTTCTTCCATTCGCCCTTGTGATTGTAATGTCTGGAGGCTTGCCGCGAGCCACTTCATGTCGACGTTAGAGAGTCCCTCGGACTTTTTGCGCCAATAGCCCCAAGCCAAACCTGGCTGGCCTTCGTTCTGCGCCCAAGCATTGAGCTTATCGCAAAATGCTCGATTGGCTGCTTTTGGTCCAGGAACCGCCCACACTGCGTTCTTGGGGTTCGCGTCGAGGATTTTCGCGAACAAGCCGAAACCGCCTCCGCGGAAATGTTCGCTCACGTCTTGCAGGATGAGCGGATTGCGGAGGTCGGGCTTGTCGGAGCCGTATTTGGCGATTGCTTCGGCGTATGGAATGCGCGGGAACGCGCCCGCTTTCGTCACCCGTTTGCCCTGCCCGAACTCCTCGAAGGCGCCGGCGAGCACCGGTTCGATGGCGTTGAACACGTCTTCTTGGGTGACGAAGCTCATCTCGAAGTCGAGCTGATAGAATTCGCCGGGCGAACGGTCGGCGCGCGCATCTTCGTCACGGAAACACGGGGCGATCTGGAAATATTTGTCGAAGCCCGCCACCATCAGCAGCTGCTTGAACTGCTGCGGCGCCTGCGGCAGCGCGTAGAACTTGCCCGGATGCAGACGCGACGGCACCAGGAAGTCGCGCGCGCCCTCAGGCGAAGACGCCGTCAGGATCGGCGTCTGAAATTCGGTGAAGCCCTGCTCGATCATCCGGCGCCGCAGCGAGGCAATCACCTTCGAGCGCAGCGCGATCGATTTGTGCAGCTTCTCGCGGCGCAGATCGAGGAAGCGATACTTCAGCCGCAACTCTTCCGGATAATCCGGTTCGCCGAACACCGGCAGCGGCAGTTCTTCCGCTGCGCCCAGCGTTTCGAGCGCGCTCGCCTGCACCTCGATGCCGCCGGTCGGCAGGTTGGCGTTCACGGTGTCGGCGGTGCGCTCGACGACCTTGCCGTCGATGCGGATGACGCTTTCGGCGCGGGTCTTTTCCGCGGCGCCGAACGCCGGCGAAGACGGCGCTATGACGATCTGGGTCAGGCCGTCATTATCGCGGAGATCGATGAACAGAAGCCCGCCGTGGTCGCGCTTCCTGTGCACCCAGCCCGAGAGACGCACGGTCTTGCCGGCGTCGGCTGGCCGCAACTGGCCGCAGGTGTGGGTGCGATAGGCGTGCATTTCCGGCTCCGAGGCGTTCGGGAAGGCGTGGGGTAGCGCACGGGGGCGCCCGACTTGTCAAGGCAAGGCCCGGACGCCCATCTCACAGGCCGGATGTGCAACCTCTATTCAATGACCAAATCGCGCGAGGCGGCGGTGGCCTACACCCGCGCCATGCGCGACCGGACCGGCAACCAGCCGCCGCTGCCGGCCATCTTCCCGGATCAGCTGGCGCCGGTGGTGCGAAAGGACCGCGAGGGTGTGCGAGAAATGGTGACGATGCGCTGGGGCTTTCCTCCGGCCGGCGGCGGCAAACGGCCGGTCACCAATGTGCGCAATCTGGAAAGCCCCTATTGGCGCGGATGGTTACGGGACGGTTTTCGCTGCCTCGTGCCGGCGACGAGCTTCGTCGAATACACCGATGCGCCGCCTAAAGTGGCGCACTGGTACGCGCTCGGCCCAGACCGGCCGATCTTCTGCTTCGCGGGAATCTGGCGACCGTGGGAAGGCATGCGCGGCAAAGAAGATGACAAGCACCGGCTTTTTGCCATCCTGACGACGGATGCGAACGCGCTCACAAGGCCAGTGCACGCAGCGGCGATGCCGGTGATGCTGACGGGCGACGACCTCGATGTCTGGATGGATGGCTCAGAAGACGACGCGCTCAACCTGGCTCGGCCGTTCGATCCGACGCGGATGTCGAATGTC
This sequence comes from Pseudomonadota bacterium, assembly GCA_018241475.1. GTDB lineage: Bacteria > Pseudomonadota > Alphaproteobacteria > Caulobacterales > Aquidulcibacteraceae > Vitreimonas. The sequence goes on from JAFEDV010000023.1 coordinate 12,255, forward strand.
CTGACAGGACCGCGTGAGGATGACGGGACCTTGACCGGTGTTGTAACCGCCGACCCTCAGGGCACGTTGCTCTAGCGTTCCGGCGCCCGATCGCCCGCGTGCGTCTTGACCCTGCGCCCGGCGCGCCCCACTCAACCCTCATGCGCGTTGTCACCAAGACCGCCGAACTGGAGGAACTGACCCGCGAACTCGCGGCGCGGCCCTTCGTGGCGGTCGACACCGAGTTCATGCGCGAAACGACGTACTGGCCGAAGCTGTGCCTGATCCAGGCGGCGGCGGAAGGCGTCGAGGCGGCGATCGATCCGCAGGCGGCGGGGCTCGACCTCGCGCCCTTCCTGGCGCTGATGAACAATGCGGCGGTGCTGAAGGTTTTCCACGCGGCGCGGCAGGATCTGGAGATCTTCCTCAAGCTTGGCGATGCGCTGCCGCATCCGGTGTTCGACACCCAGATCGCAGCGATGGCGTGCGGATACGGCGATAGCATTGCCTATGACGCGCTCGTTCAGCAGATGCTGAAGCGGCGCCTGGACAAGTCCTCGCGCTTCACCGATTGGGCGCGCCGGCCGCTTTCGGACGCCCAGCTCGCCTACGCCATCGCCGACGTCACCCATCTGCGCGATCTCTATCCGCGCATGCACGAGAAACTGGAGCGCGAGAAGCGACTCGATTGGCTGGATGAAGAGCATGCGAAGCTGCTCGATCCAGCGATCTACGACACGACGCCGGAGAATGCCTGGCAGCGACTGAAGCTGCGCAAGACGACGGCGGACTACGTGCTGGGCTTGCAGACGGCGGCGGCGTGGCGCGAGCGGCAGGCGCAAGCCCGCGACGTGCCGCGCGGGCGGGTCGTGAAGGATGAAGCGCTCTACGAGATCGCCGAGCATAGGCCGCGGATGGGAGCGGACTTCGAGCGCATGCGGGCGGTGCCTCGCGGTTTCGGCAACTCGCGCGGCGCGCAAGAGCTGTTGCAGGCGCTGGATCGCGCCTTCAGCGACCCGCAGCGGCCCGTTTACAAGCACGAGCGGGCGCCGGCGCCGTCATCGAACATCGGCCCGACGGTCGAATTGCTGAAGGTGCTGCTGCGCTTGGAAGCGGACCGCCATCAGGTGGCGCCGCGGCTGATTGCATCCGCCGCCGATGTCGAAGCGATCGCGGCAAACGACGATGCTGACGTGGAAGCGCTGCGCGGGTGGCGGCGCAAGGTGTTCGGCGAGCGCGCGCTGGCGCTCAAGCGCGGCCAGATTGCGCTCAAGCTCGAGAACGGCAAAGTAGTCGTTCAGGAGCGATGACAGCCTGATCAGCGTCATCCCTGACGCGAGGGGTGCGATCCGGAATGACGCTGTGTTGGGACGCGACGTCTAGCCGCCAGCCGCCTCTTTGCAGGCTTGCTTGAAATCGTAGTCCACATCGCCAGCGCAGTCGGGCCAGTGACCGCTCTCGATCCAGTATTGAGCAAGGCCGAGCCGCGCGCAGAGCCTGGGGAAACGGCGATGGCGGTAAAACGGCTCGCCGCCATTGTGGACGAAGAGCTGCAACGACGACTGCGAACGCGCCATGCCGAACGCTTCGTGGGGATCGGCGGCGAGCGGACGGCCACGCTCGAGAGCCCGGTCGATGACGTCAAAAGCACGATCGGCGCTGCCGAAACGCGCGGCGGTCATGCAGCTGGAGAGCGGCAACGGGCCGGTTGAGCGCCCGAGGCTGGTGAGAATGCCTTCGGCGGCAATGTGGCGCTCGGCGGGCGTGTGGCGCAGGACCGCCACGTATTGTTTGAGCACGCGCACGTCGTGGCGCGTAACGCCGCGGCGCGGCACGACGTCAGGTGCGGCGAGCGCCTCGGCGGCGTCGAGCCTGCCTGCTGCACACAGCGTCACCCACATCATGTACCAGCTGAAAGCGGAGTCTGGCCAACGCGCCCAGGCGGCGCTCATGATGTCGAGCGCCGTATCGACCTCGCCGCGCGACATGATGAGGCTGGCGCGCAAGCCTTCGACGGCCGGACCGAAAGGTTCGAGCAGGCTTGCGATTTCAAGCGCGGCGGCGGCCTCGCGCGCGCGGCCGACCCCGTACAGCCAGGCGGCGCGAGCTATGTGGAAAGCCGGATCGTTGGGCGTGCGGGCGATGGCCTCGTCGGAGAGGCGCAGCTTTTCGGCGTAATCCGCAAACGCCGGCTTGAGCAACGAAAGCGCCGCAAAGGCTTGTGCGCAATCGGGGTCGAATTCGAGCGCGGTTTGCGCCGCCTCCAGCGCGGCCTGGTGGCGCGGTTCGCCGATCATGTCGCGGTCGCGCGGCAGAAGGAACGCATAGACGCTGGCGAGCGAGGCCCAGCCGCGCGCGAAATCCGGCGCAAGCGCCACGCAGCGTTCGAGCAACATGGCGGCCTGCTCCTCGTCGGGATCGTCGAGCATCAGCCAAACCTGCCGCGCACGCAGATAGAGATCGTAGGCGGCCGGATCGATCGGGTTCGCGCCGGCGCGCTCGCTGCGATAGAAGGAGAGTTTGAGCGCGTGCGCGACCTTGGCGGCGACGGCGTCCTCCAGGGCGAACGCATCGGCGCGATCGCCTTCGTAGCGGTCGCTCCAAAGCGCCATGCCGCTGGCGGCTTCGATAAGATGGGCGCTGACGCGCAGTCTGGAGCCGCCGCAGCGCACCGCGCCGTCAAGCACGTGGGTGGCGTTCAGCGCGGCTGCGGCTTCGCGCTTCTTTTCGTCGCGAAACTGGAAGGCCGACGTGCGGCCGATAATCTTGAGCCGCGACTGGCGCATCAGCGTCATGATGATTTCATCGGCGACGCCTTCGGAGAAGTATTCCATCTCGGCTTCGTCGCTCTCGTTGTCGAACGGCAGCACGGCAAGCACGGGCTCGATTCTGGCCCCACGCGGACGCGTCGCGGCGACCGCTTCCAGAGTGAAGATTTCGAGCGTCTCGCTCATCTTGTCGAGTTGCACGGCGCCGGCGGGATGCAGCCGGTGCGCAAGCTTGCCGCGAACCGCGCGCCGCACATCCAGGGAAACGACGATCGATCCCAGCCGCGCCAACTGCTGCAGGCGTGCGGCGATGTTGACGCTGTGGCCGAGAAGGTCGCCGTTGGCCGCGAGAATGACGTCGCCGACGTGAACGCCGATGCGGACGGGCTCGCGGCCGATGCCCGCGCGCAGGTGTTCGGCCGTTTCAAGCGCGCCCGCCGCGCTGGCGAATTCGAGCATGAAGCCGTCGCCGGCTGTGTTGAACAGGCGTCCGCCGCGCGCGGGTGCGGTTTCGGCAAGGAGCGCACGCAAGCGCGCGACGAGGGCCGCCGCGCCGGCCTCGTTGATTTCGCTCATGGCGGAATAGCCGGCGACATCGACCGACATGATCGCCGCCAGCTTGCGGGGGCCCAATTCCTCGCTCACAGCCGCCTTCTAGCACAGCGCCTGCCGACGGGGAGTGACCTAGGCGTCCTTGAAATAGGGTTCGACCGGGCCGGAATACTTGATCGTGAGTTGTTTTCCCCTGCGGTCGAGCGTGTTGCCGACAGCCAAGCGCACCCACCCCTCGCTCACGCAATACTCTTCCACGTTGTTCTTCTCGACGCCGCGAAAGCGGACGCCGACGCCGCGCTCCAGCGCCTTGGCGTCGTGGAACGGGCTGTCTGGATCTACCGAAAGGCGGTCAGGCGGGGCGTCGCTCATCCAATCTTCGTCTCCGGTTTGAGGCCAAGCGCCTGGGCGGCGGCGTCCAGCCGCCGCAGGGCCGCCTCGGTCGCCAGTTCGCTCACCTTCTTCTTCACCCGAAGCAGCAGCTTGGCGTCAACCACTTCGACCTCAAACGACGCCAGCAGGCTCTCGTTGCGGCCGGAAAGATCGGCGCCGAGGCGCAAAGCCGCGCCGAGCGCGGCGGCGGCCGCCTGCTGCTCTTCGCTGAGAAGGCGGTGGTAGGCGTCCGCGTGATGGGGCTGCGCCTTGGTGTAGCGATGATGGATGGCGGCAGCCAGGAAGGCCCGCTCCTCGTGACTGATAGCCGCGAGCGGCGCGCGCAAAATCAGATCGAACATGATCTCGATGCGCTGGTCGGGATGGAGCGGGCCGCCCACGTCGGCAAGACGTGCAGCTGCGCCGCGCAGGACGCGCTCGCGCTTTTCGGGAAACACGCGCGGCTGCCCCTCGAACATCGGCGCCATCCATTGTTCAAGCGCCACGCCGAACTTGCGCGACTGCGACCAGCGCCCGGCGAGCGCTTCGGCGGCGGCGATAAGCGGATGCTCTTTGAGAGCTTCCTCGCTCATGCGCTCTATCAGCACGCCTTCGCGCAAACCGAATGCTGAGATGATGACACGATCGAATTGGCCTTCGAGCATGAGTTGCTCGAGCACGACGGCTGCGTACGGCAGCGTTTCCGAACGCTTCGCGGCGGCTTCTTCCAGTTTCTCCAGCGACCGGCGGCTCTGCTTGCGAACGACGTCGGCGAGTCTCAGCACTTCGCCGCGCGACATTGCGTAATAATGGAGCACGCCCAGCGGATGGTTGCGCATGGTCATGTCGATGCGGCCCAGGGCGCGCCAGGCGCCGCCGACGGCATAGAAATCGCCAGCGCGCCTTGCGAGAAGCCTGGTGCCGCCCAGACCCTTGGCGACGGCCTTGCTCACGCGCCCGTAGTCGAAGCCGTGGTCGTCGTCGAGCGTGAGCGGCCCAAGCGGGAAGGTTTCGCCTCGCCCCGGGCCTTTCGGCGAGATTTCGACGAGTTCGAGGCTGGCGCCGCCGAGGTCGCCGACAACGCCCTTCGCATCGGGCTCTCCGGCGCTGACGCCTAGCGCCGACAGGCGCGCCTCGTCGGCCCCGTCGAGAATACGCAGGGCGATGCCGGTTTCATCTTCGATACCCTTGGCGAAGGTGCGCCCGTCCTTCGCCTCGCGCACTGCTGCGGTGCCGACTGCAAACACGCTCTCGACGCCGCTTGCCTCGAGCAGAAGCGCAAAGCGCCTGAGCGCATGCGTCGCAGCATCGACGCCGGCAGGCGCGAGCCGGCCGGTGCGCGCGAGATCGCGGCCAAGGCCGGCCATCACCTTCTCGTTGAGGATCGGCGTCATGGCGCGGCCGTCGATGCGATAGACGACGAGGCGCACGGAATTGGAGCCGACGTCGATGACGGCCGCGTTTTGCCCGTCGCGCAGAGCGCGCTGAGCGCGCCCGCTCATGGCTCACCCGCTACTTGAAGCGCGCGCCGATATGGTCGAAGGCCGCCGGCGCGTTGCCCTTGAGCGCGCGTCCGCGCCCCGACAAGCTCGGGTTGCGCATGAAATATTCGTGCGCGGAGAACGGCTCGTCCAGTTTGGAGACGTCGACGCGTTTGAAACCCCCCTCGGAGTCCATGTACCAGCTCTGCACCTCATCGTTGAGGTTCGCGACCATGATCTGGTCGAGTACTTGCTGATGAACCGTCGGATTTTCAACCGGGCAAAGGACTTCGACCCGCCGCTCCAGGTTCCGCGGCATCCAATCGGCCGAAGATAGGAACACCTTGGCCTTCGGATTGGGGAGTTTTGCGCCGTTTCCGAAACAAACGATGCGCGAATGCTCGAGGAAGCGGCCGACGATCGATTTGACGCGGATGTTCTCCGACATGCCGGCCACGCCAGGGCGCAGGCAGCAGATGCCGCGCACGACGAGATCGATCTTCACGCCTTCATTGGAGGCGCGGTAGAGCGCCTCGATGACTTCCGGATGCACCAGCGCATTGAGTTTGGCCCAGATGACGGCCTCGCGACCAGCTTTCGCATGCGCGATCTCATCCTCGATCAATCGCAGCAGCGTCTCCTTCACGTTGATCGGCGACATCGCGATCTTTTCGAGCTGCGATGGGCGGGCGTAGCCGGTGACGAAATTGAACAAGCGGCCAGCGTCGCGGCCGATGGCCGGATCGCAGGTGAAGAGCGAAAGATCCTGATAGATGCGCGCCGTGATCGGGTGATAATTGCCGGTGCCGAAATGGGTGTAGGTGCGCAAGCCGTCGAGCTCGCGCCGCACGACAAGACTGACCTTCGCGTGCGTCTTGTAGTCGATGAATCCATAGACGACCGAAGCGCCGGCGCGCTCCAGCATCTGCGCCTGGCGCATGTTCGCCTCTTCGTCGAAGCGCGCCTTGATCTCGATCAGCGCCGTGACGTTCTTGCCCGCTTCGGCGGCCGCAACCAGCGCGGCGACGATCGGTGAGTCCTTGGAGGTGCGATAGAGCGTCTGCTTGATCGCGACGACAGCGGGATCGGCGGCGGCCTGGCGGATGAATTGCACCACCGCGTCGAACGACTCGTAGGGATGGTGAACCAGAATGTCCTTGGCGCGGATGGCCGCGAAGCTGTCGCCGCCATAGTCGCGGATGCGTTCGGGCGAGCGCGGTTCGTAGCGCGGGAACTTGAGGTCCGGGCGCTCCTCGTGAACGAGCGTCGACAGCGCCGTGAGGCCAAGCATGCCGTCGACGATGACGACGTCGCGCGGGTCGGCCTCGAGTTCGCGGATGATGAAGGCGCGCAGCTCCTCGTCCATGGCGCGCTCGATCTTCAAATCGACGATGTCGCCGAGGCGGCGCTCCTTGAGCCGCACCTCGAATTCCCGCACCAGATCTTCGGATTCTTCGGCGATTTCGATTTCGCTATCGCGGACGATGCGAAAGGCGCCCTGCGCATCCGCCGTGTAGTCCGGAAAGAGCTCGTTCAGGAAAAGCGAAATGGCGCTTTCCAGCGTAACGAAGCGCTTTGGCGTGCGCTCCCCCGGCGCGAGATCGGTCTTGCTCGCAGGAGTCACGTCGATGAAGCGCGCGACTTGCGTCGGCACCGGGATGAGCGCGTTGAGCGCGCGGCCGTCGCCCTTGCGCTTGAGCTTCAGTGCGACCGCGAAGCCAAGATTGGGGATGAACGGAAACGGGTGGGCGGGATCGACCGCGAGCGGCGTCAGCAGCGGAAACACTTCCGCCATGAAGACGGGCTTCAGCCAAGCGCGCTCGATGTCGCTCAGCTCATCGGGATCGATGACGGAAATCCCGACGCCGCGAAGCGCCGCTCGCAGCGTGTGCCAGTTCTTCTGCTGACGCGCGACCAGTTCGCTGGCGGACGCGTGAATGCGCGCGATCTGTTCTGCGGGCGTGAGCCCGTCCTGGCTGAGGATGGACACGCCCGACTTGGCCTGCTCGTGCAGGCCGGCGACGCGCACCATGTAGAATTCATCGAGGTTCGAGGCGGAGATGGAGAGGAAGCGCAGCCGCTCCAGCAACGGATGGCGTTCGTTCTCGGCTTCCTCCAGGACGCGTGTATTGAACGCGAGCCACGAAAGCTCGCGGTTCAGATACCGATCCGGTCCTGTCGGCGCCGGCGCGTTTTGCGCCGCCGCGCGCTTTTTCCTGCGCGTCTTCGCCATCCGTTAACCGTCTCCGTCACCCCACTTCGCCCGCGCCTTCTCCAGCGCGCGGCGCGCCGCCGGCAAGGCGACGGGTCTGGCGGCCTTGACCAGATCGGCGTCGAGCGCCGCAGCCAGAGCATAGGCCGCCGCGAAGGTTCGCGGCAGCCGCCTCGCCAGATACCGGGCGGCATCATCGCTCAAATGAATGAATTGTTCGCGACAGACGCGGCGCAAGACCACCTCCATCAGAGCCTCGTCCGGCTCCCCGAGCCGGGCGACCGCCATGGAAGCCAGGCGCGAGCGAAGGTCTGGAATAGCCGCGCTCCAGGCGCCGGGCGGCTGAACGCCCACCATGAGCACCGCGCCGCCCTCAGCCCTGGCCAAGTCGAGAACCCGCCAAAGCGCGGCTTCATCGGCGTCCTGATCGGCGTTGTCGACAAGGATGCGTCCGCTGGCTTCGCGGAAAATGGACGCGGCGTCCTCGGCCGCGGCGCGCGACGAGACTTGGCGCGCACCGGCTTCAAGCGCCCACGCAAGCGCCAGATGGGTCTTGCCCGAACCACGTGGACCGATCAGTGCGAGCGCGCCGCCCGGCCAGAGACGCCATTCGGTCAGAAGGCGCGCCGCGTCGCGATTGGCGCCGGTCACCACCAGCGTTTCGGGCGATCGCTCGCCCATGCGGAACTCGAACAGGCGTTGCTGGGTCATCGCCTCAATGCGCGGGCGCAGGGGCGGCGTTTGCAATGCGCAGCACCGGCCCCAGCGAGGTATCCTGCAACTGCACGCCGCGCCGAGCGAGTTCGGCGACGACGGCGCTGCGGTCGCCGACGAACGAGAACGACACCAGCGCGCCGTCGCGACCTACCGCTTCGATGCGGATTTCGGAGATCAAGGTCTGCGCAGCAGCGCCGAGCGCAGTCTTGATCGCTTCCCATTGGCGCTCGGCGGAATAAAGCGCCGACGCGGAAATGCGCGCGCGCTCGCCCCCGGCCGCGCCGGCGTGGGCTTTCCAGTCATTCTGCAAGAGAGTGCTGACTTGCTGCGCCAGCGACGCCAACGCCGCACGCAGCGCAGCGTCGTCGGCGCCGGCCATTTGCACGCTGACAGCGCCGCGATCGCGCTGGCCGGCCGCGGAAACCTCAACGAGCGAGGCCGTGGCGGTAGAACCCTGAACGCGGAGCGTCGCATAGAGCGCCGAGGTGGAAGCCGCGGCTTGCGCGAACGGAGCGGCTGTCTGCCAATTCGGCGCGCCCTGCAGCGCCGGCGGCGCAACCGCGAGGGGCGCTAATTCATCAACGAAGCCGCCTTCGCTCCATACTTGTTGCCAGAGCGCCGCTGTGTCCGGCGACGTGCCGTCAGCAGCGACAGCGGCGACAAGCTCCGGTGCTGAGCGCGCGTCGACAACAGTCAGACCCTGGGCGCGCAAGAGCGCGCGCACACCGGAAGGGTCGAAGCGCACGGTGAGGCGGCCGATGTAACGCGTGCCGGAGCGGCGCTCCGCTTCGACATCTGTGCTGAGCACAACGCGGTCGAGCGTGGCCTGGTCGGCGACCGGCGCGCCGCGCGTGGCCAACTCAGCCGGCAGCGTCACGCGCTGCACCAGCCGGCTGAAGCCAAGCTGCGCGGCGGATGCGAACCCCGCCTGTTGGGCCGAGGCGGCGTTGGCGGCTGTGACGTCCACGTAGATCCCGGCCACGGTGTAAACATTGTTGGCCTGGGCGCTTGCCGGCCCCGGCATAGACGCGCACAAAGCCGCCAAGGCGAGGGCCACAACAGCGGCCAAGGGGTGTCTCATTAGCTTACCTCGTTGCGGGAAATTTCGGGTAAGACCCTAGCGTCCCGGCTCTGAATTGCGACCCCTCCTGGGTCGAGCACTTGTCGCACTTCGAACCCAAATGGGCCGCTAGAATCAAAGGGCTCAGCGCAGCTTATGGCCTTGAAATTCGCCTCGTTCCCGCCCTCAGGCGGCTTGCGAACTTCAAGTCCGCTCGCGCTAGCGGGCGCGGAATCGCCTATCAATGTGGCGGCTTTTCGGACCTGGACGTGCGCGTGAACAATCCCAAAGAAATCAAGAGACCCGGAACCAACGGACTAACCTACCGCGACGCGGGTGTGGACATCGACGAGGGCGAGCGCCTTGTCGAGCTGATCAAGCCCGCGGCGAAATCCACCGCCCGGCCCGGCGCCGAGGCGGGCCTCGGCGGATTCGCGGCTGTGTTCGATCCAAAGGCGGGGGGATTCAAGGATCCCGTCTTTCTGGCGACGACAGACGGGGTCGGCACCAAGCTCAAGATCGCCATCGAGAGCGGTCGGCACGAGACCGTCGGCATCGATCTGGTGGCGATGTGCGTGAACGATCTCTCCGCCCAGGGCGCTGAGCCGGTGATGTTCCTGGATTACTACGCGACGGCCAAGCTCGACGCCGATCAGGCGGCGCTCGTGGTGCGCGGCATCGCCGAAGGCTGCAAGCAGGCGGGCTGCGCACTCGCGGGCGGCGAAACCGCGGAAATGCCGGGGATGTACGCCGCGGGAGACTACGATCTCGCCGGCTTTGCGATCGGCGCCGCTGAGCGCGGAACGCTGTTGCCGCGCGTGGATGAGATGAAACCGGGCGACGCCATCGTGGGCGTCGCGTCGTCAGGCTGCCACTCCAACGGCTATTCGCTGGTGCGCAAGATCGTCGAGCGCAGTGGACTGGCATGGGATGGACCGGCGCCGTTCGAAGCGGACAAGACACTGGCGCAAGCTCTGCTCACGCCAACGCGCATCTACGCCAAGCCGCTCAAGCCGCTGTTCGATGCGAGGCTGATCAAGGGCCTGGCGCACATCACCGGCGGCGGGCTCATCGAGAACACGCCGCGCGCGCTGCCGGATGAACTGGCGGCAGACTTCGATTGGAGCGCCTGGACGCGCCCGGCCGTGTTCGAATGGCTGCAAGCGACAGGCGGCGTGCCCGAAGAAGATATGCGGCGCACGTTCAATCTGGGCATTGGTTTGGCGATGATCGTCGACCCGGCGAGGGCGGACGAAGTGATCGCGAAACTGAACGCTGCGGGCGAACGGGCGTTCAAGATTGGAAAATTGAAAGCGGCATGAGCCCCCACTCATCCCCGGAGCGCGGCCAAGCCGCGAGTCCGGGGTCCCTAAACACGACCGGGTCGGTCGTTCGCGCAAAAGCTCGAAGCAGTTGGGGTCATAAGTCCCGGGCTCGATGCAACGCATCGCCTCAGGAATGGGTGCGGTGATGAAGCGGGTCGCCGTTC
>JAFEDV010000240.1 GCA_018241475.1 Pseudomonadota bacterium
GCATGCCGGCAAGCACTTGGGCCGCGCCCATCAGCATGGCGATGTGCATGTCGTGTCCGCACGCGTGCGCCACATAGGTGGTCTGGCCGTTGTATTGGGTCTGCACAGTCGAGGCGAAGGGGAGGCCGGTGGCTTCGTGAACCGGCAGCGCATCGAGTTCCGAGCGCAGCGCAACCACGGGTCCGGGCCGGCCGCCGCGCAGAATCCCGATCACCCCGGTGACGGCGACGCCGGTGCGCACCTCTATGCCAAGGCGGCGAAGATGCGCGGCGACGAGCGCGGCGGTGCGGGTTTCGTGATTGCCCAGTGCCGGATGCTGATGGATCTCGCGCCGCCACGTCACCAGTTGCGGCGCAACTTGATCGACGCGCGCATTGATGTCCGAAAGCGCGATTTGCGCCTGTGCTTGCGGCGCTGCCGCCAGCGCCACGCCGGCGACCAGCGCCGTCATCCAACCAAGCCGCGCCATAGCGTCCCTCCCGTCTGCGCGGGCTAACCATGCCGCCAAGCGCTGGTCCTCGACAAGCCACGACTTGGCCCCTATAAGCCCGCGCTTCCGCGTGGGAGGGTTTTGCCGCCCGCACCACGCACCCTCAGGTCCGGAAGCTTTCCGGTCCAAGCCTTGAGAGGACAACATGGCAAAGAAGGTTCTGGGGCAGATCAAGCTCCAGGTGCCGGCTGGCGCGGCGAACCCGTCGCCCCCGATCGGTCCCGCGCTCGGTCAGCGCGGCTTGAACATCATGGAATTCTGCAAGGGCTTTAACGCCCGCACCCAGGACATGAACAAGGGCGATCCGTGCCCCGTGGTCATTACCTACTACCAGGACAAGTCCTTCACCTTCGAGATCAAGACGCCGCCGGCGTCGTTCCTGATCAAGAAGGCGGCCAAGCTGCCGACGGTGAAAAAGCCGGGCTCCGGCTCAAAGAAGCCGGGCGTCGATATGGTGGGCAAGATCACCATGGCGCAATGCAAGGAAATCGCCAAAGCCAAGCAGAAGGACCTCAACGCCGCCGATCTCGATCAGGCCGCGAAGATGATCGCAGGCACCGCCCGCTCGATGGGCGTCACGGTGGTGGAGTAAGCGCACATGGCACAAGCTCCTACCAAGACCAAAGGCGTGAAGCTCCCGAAGCGCCAGCAGAAGAGCCACGCCGGCATCGATCCGCGCAAGCTGCATACGCTCGATGAAGCGGTGAAGCTGGTGAAGTCGCGCGCCAGCGCGAAGTTCAACGAAACCATCGAGATCGCGATGAACCTTGGCGTCGATCCGAAATATCCCGATCAGCAAGTGCGCGGCGTCGTCTCGCTGCCAAGCGGCACCGGCCGTTCGGCGCGTGTTGCCGTGTTTGCGCGCGGGGCCAAGGCCGAAGAAGCCAAGGCCGCGGGCGCCGATATCGTCGGCGCCGAGGACCTGTTCGAAATGGTGAACGGCGGCACGATCGATTTCGATCGCCTGATCGCTACGCCCGACATGATGGCGCTCGTCGGTCGTCTCGGTAAGGTGCTCGGGCCGCGCGGCCTGATGCCTAACCCGAAGGTCGGCACCGTCACCATGGACGTGAAGAAGGCGGTCGGCGACGCCAAGGGCGGCGCAGTGGAGTTCCGCGTCGAGAAGGCGGGCATCATCCACGCCGGCATCGGCAAGGCCAGCGTCACCGAAGAGCAGATACTGGCCAACGTGAAGGCCTTCGTGGACGCGGTGGCGAAAGCCAAACCCGCTGGTGCGAAGGGCACGTTCGTGAAGAAGGTCGCGCTTTCGTCGACCATGGGTCCCGGCGTGCGGATCGATCCCGCCGCCGCGATCGCCGCGTCGCAGAGCTAACGGTTCTCGGCGGTTGCCGATAGGATAAGCGCTCCGGCTTGGCCGGAGCGCTCTTTCTTTGCGCGCAAGGAGGCCGCGATGGCGATGAAAACCTATACCGGATCGTGCCACTGCGGCGCCGTGCGCTACCAAGCCGATGTCGATCTCACTGAAGGCGGGGCGCGCTGCAATTGCTCGCTTTGCCGGAAAACGCGCGCCTGGGGGACCAATGTGAAGCCGTCGGCGTTTCGGCTGTTGTCCGGCGAGGACGCGCTGGGTTCCTACGAATTCGGCATGAAGGTCGGCCAGCACAGATTCTGCAAAAGGTGCGGGGTTCGCGTGTTCGGCAACTTCAACATCCCCCAGCTGGGCGGCGAGACGGTTTCCATCCAGATCGCGACACTCGACGCTAGCGACGAGGAGTTGGCCGCGTCGCCGGTCACCTATTGTAACGGGCGCGATAACGATTGGTGGAATGCGCCAGCCGTCACCGCTTATCTATGACGATGAAGCCAAGACCTCGGGGCGAGTGGGGCGTGCTGCTGCTGGCGCTGCTCGCCGCCTTGGCCGTTGCGGCGTTCACCCAGCAAGCTGCGGCAGCGCGCCTTGGCGGCCTCATAGCCAGCTTGTGGGTTTCCGTCATGTCGGCCGTGCTGCAGCTGATTGGCGCATTGTTCGGCGCGCACTAGTCAACGCCACGAACGCTTCGGCGCGCCGAAGCGCGCCATGGGGGAAACATGCTGGACCTTAGGTCTTGCCAAGCACACAGAATTGTGCCGACCGCCCTTGCGGCGCTGCAATAAAGCGTGCATATCGCGCGATCCGCTGAGGGGTTAACCCTCGGCGACCTGTCCGAGACTGCAGGCGCCACGCATATGGTTCGCCCGAGAGGGTCCTGTGCGCGTGGCTTAATCCGTTGAAAGCCAAGGCTTTCTCGGGCCCGCAATAGACAGAAGCTGACGTTTTTCGGGGGCGGCTGTCAAGTCATCTCCCGCAGGCCGGCCTCTGGGACAGGCTGCGCGTGGTCCGCGCGCCGCTCGGGGGTCATTTCCGCCGGCCGGCTGGTCCGCGTGCGCTCTGGGCGCCCGGATTGGCCGGGGGCCCAACTGAGGAGACCGCAATGGATCGTGCTCAGAAGGCCGAAACGGTGGAAGCGCTGAAAGGCGTATTTGCCGGGGCCGGGGTCGTGGTCGTTGGCCACTATTCCGGTCTGACCGTTGCGGATTTGACGGTGCTGCGCTCCCGCCTCCGGAAGGAAGGCGGCGCGCTGCAGGTGGTGAAGAACCGTCTGGTGCAACGCGCTATCGACGGCACGCCGAAATCGGCTGCCGCCAAGTTGTTCACCGGCCCCACGGCTATCGCTTATTCCGCCGACCCGATCGCGGCCGCCAAGGTCGCAGTCGCTTACGCAAAGGAAAAGGAACGGTTCGCCATCCTCGGCGGGTTGTTCGGCGATCAGCTGCTTGACGTGCAAGGCGTGCAAGCTCTGGCCACCTTGCCTTCGCTCGACGAGCTCAGGGGCAAGATAATCGGCCTCGTGCAGGCGCCCGCGACCAAGATCGCCGGCGTGCTGGCGGCGCCGGGCGGCCAGCTGGCGCGGGTGCTCAACGCCTACGCCACCAAGGAAGCCGCCTAAACCGTCTCATCCGCATTTCTCGAAACAACGTCAGGAACTAAGATCATGGCAGACCTCAATAAAATCGTGGAAGACCTGTCGAAGCTCACGGTGATGGAAGCCGCCGAGCTCTCGAAGCTCTTGGAAGAAAAGTGGGGCGTTTCCGCTGCAGCGCCGGTCGCGGTGGCAGCCGTAGGCGCCGCAGCCGCAGGCGCGGCCCCGGCTGAAGAGAAGACCGAGTTCACGGTCGTGCTCTCGGCGGCGGGCGACAAGAAGATCGAAGTCATCAAGGAAGTGCGCGCCATCACTGGCCTGGGTCTCAAGGAAGCCAAGGACCTGGTTGAGGGCGCGCCCAAGCCTGTGAAGGAGGGCGTGAACAAGGCCGACGCCGAAAAGTTCAAGGCTCAACTTGAAAAAGCCGGCGCCAAGGTCGATCTGAAGTAACTCGCACAAAACAAGCGGAAGCCGGGCCCGGCAACGGACCCTGCTTCCGCGACTGCGTGCCCAGTGAGGGGCGCGCCGGGGCGTCTCCCGCCCGGGACGTGTCGTGAAGGGTCGGGTTCGCGTGCAGCGGAACGCGGATTCAGGGGCGGAAAACAGGCGGCTCATGCGCCGCGCTTGGCGAGCCTGGTGGCCGGGGTTCGCGTCAAAGCGCAGCGCGCATTGGGAAGAACAGATGGCTCTGTCCTACACTGGTAAGAAGCGTATCCGTAAGTCCTTCGGCAAGATCCCGGAAGCCGGGC
>JAFEDV010000241.1 GCA_018241475.1 Pseudomonadota bacterium
AGGGTTGTCGACGGCCCGATTGTGCCCCGCGCGCGTGCAGCCGTTGTGACGGCTCTCGTCGTCACGCTGCGCTTATTCGCGCCCATCCTGATTCGCTTGCCGCATCAGCGTCTGCGGTTGCGAGGTCGGCACGCGCGCGCCATTGAGCCACAAATAGCCATCGCGCATTTCGATCGTGTCGCCGGGCAAGCCGATAGCGCGTTTGATTAGCGTTTCGCCGCTGATCGGATGTACGAATACGACGACATCGCCGCGGCGCGGATAGCTCTCGAACAGACGATGCGCCGAGGCAGGAAGGAAGCGCCCAAGATCGAACGGCAGAGAATAGCGGCTGTAGCCGTACGCGAACTTCGACACGACAACACGGTCGCCGACTTCCAGATGAGGCACCATGCTCTCGGACGGAATGCGATAGTTCGCAAATGCAACGGTGGTGAACACCACGTAAGCGCCGAATGCGGCGACGATGGTCTTGGCCCACTCGGCCGCGTCGTGGCGCCAACCCTTCTTTTCCTCGGGCGGCGGTCCGCCGCGCTGCTCAAGATTCTCTTGCATGTCGTCCCTCGTTGGTGAGGGTGCGGAGCGGCAGGGGCGGCGTCAAGCCGCCAACGGCGGAGCGGAGAGCGAATGCGACCTTTAGCGGCGATTGGCGGCGCATTTGGCGACATTCTGGGCGGCCGCCTCACGCTTCTGGCGATTTTGAACCTGGTGTTGGCGGGCGCGATCTCCGGCGCCGGCGCGGTTGCGGCGATTCACTATCTTGTGCCGCTGATCCCGCACGCCGCCGGCTGGCTCGGCTTCCTGTTCGATGCGCTCAGATTCATCGCTGGCGTCGGCGCGTGGGTTCTGGGCATCGCGATTTCACCGGCGGCGTCCATGCTCATTGGCGGGTTCCTGTTCGATGCGGCCGCGTCGCGTGTCGAAAAAGCCATCGGCGCGCCGAGCCCGCGCAAGGTCGGTTTGGCCGAAGGCGTGTGGAGCGGCATCCGCATGGCGACCCCCACGCTGCTGTTGAACCTGCTGGTGCTGCCGCTCTACGTGATCCCGGGGATCAACGCGCTCGTGTTCGTTTGCATCAACGGCTATTTGATGGGCCGCGATTTCGCCACCACGGCCGCCATGCGCCGCATGCCGTTCAAGGACGCGCTAAAGCTTCGCCGCAGTGCGCGCTTCTCCGTGTTCGTCGTGGGGGTGGCGTGCGCCGTCATTCCGTTTCTCGGACCGCTCGTCGGCGCCAGTGCCATGACGCGGTTGGTGCATTCGTTACGATAGAGGAGGCGGCGATGGCGAACGTGTTGGGGATCGGCGGGCTCTTCTTCAAAGCGCGCGATCCCGAGGCGATGAAGGAATGGTACACGCGCGTGCTTGGTCTGGAGATTGCGGCATGGGGCGGCGCCTGGTTTCCCGCGGCCGCGTTCGCCGCGCAGCCCGGCGCCGGCGCGGTATTGAATGTCATGGAGGAGTCGACGGACCATATCGCGCCATCGACACACGCATTCATGTTCAATCTTGTCGTCGACGATCTCGAGGGCTTGTTGGCGCGCTGCAAACAACACGGCGTCGAGCCGATCAAGCTCTACCCTGAGGACGCCAACGGCCGCTTCGCGCATATCCTCGATCCGGAGGGGCGCAAGATAGAGTTGTGGGAGCCGAGGGCGGCCGCTTAGGCGCGTTCGGCGACGAGCTTCACCACGTCGGCCATGATTCCGGTGATCTTGAAGTCCTTGGGTGTGTAGACGCCGGCCACTCCCATCTGCTTGAGCGCCAGCGCGTCCGCCGGAGGAACGATGCCGCCGACGACCAGAGGCACGTTCTGCAGATGCTCCGCGCGCATCAAGCGCACCACCTCCCGCACCAGATCGAGGTGCGAGCCGGAGAGAATGGACAGGCCCACCGCATGCGCGTGCTTCTCTTTGGCGGCGGCGACGATCTCGGCCGGGGTCAGACGAATGCCTTCGTAGATCACCTCCATGCCGACGGCGCGCGCGCGCGCCGCGATCTGCTCTGCGCCGTTGGAATGCCCGTCCAGGCCGGGCTTGCCGACGAGGAAGGTGAGCCTGCGGCCCAGTTTTTCGCTCAGAGCCATCACATCACGCTTCACTGCGTCGATGTCTTCGCCGCCGCTCTCGATGACGAGCGCAACGCCCGTCGGACCGCGGTATTCCCCATAAACGTTGCGCAGCGTAGCGGCCCATTCGCCTGTAGTGACGCCGGCTTTTGCCGCCGCAAGCGAGGCTGGCATGATGTTTGTGTCGGCGCGTGCGTCCGCCTCGAGCGCGTCCAACGCCGCCTCCGCTTTCGTAGCGTCGCGTGACGCGCGCCAGGCCTTGAGCTTTGCAATCTGCTCGGCTTCCACGGATAGATCGACGACGTGAATGTTCTTCTCGCCAGCTTCGAGCGGGGAGGGAACGCCATCGGTGAAGACGTTGACACCCACCACCTTTTGCTCGCCTCGCTCGATCGCTTCCGTACGGCGGCGGTTGGAGTCCAC
>JAFEDV010000242.1 GCA_018241475.1 Pseudomonadota bacterium
ACAGTTGCCGGCTCTACGGCGCTTCGCGCCTCCGGCCGGAATGACTCTAAGAGAGAAAAGGCTCAGATTTCACTTCCGTTGAGCGCAGGGCACGTAGTCGCGGCGCGTGGGTCCCGTATAGACTTGGCGTGGTCGGCCAATCTTCTGGCTCGTATCTTCCATCATTTCGGTCCATTGCGCGATCCAGCCGACAGTGCGCGCCACGGCAAACAGCACAGTGAACATCGACATCGGAAAGCCCATCGCCTTCAACGTGATGCCGGAGTAGAAATCGACGTTCGGATAGAGCTTGCGTTGTATGAAGTACTCGTCGTGGAGCGCAATCCTCTCGAGTTCCTTAGCGACTTGCAGCAACGGATCGTTGTCGTCGCCGACTTCGTGCAAGACTTGGTGGCAGAGTTTCTGCATCGCTCGCGCACGAGGGTCGTAATTCTTGTAGACCCGGTGCCCGAAGCCCATCAGACGCACCTCGGAATCCTTCGATTTCACCTTGTCGATGAAGGCAGGAATGTTTTCCGGTCTGCCGATTTCCATGAGCATCTTGAGCGCGGCTTCGTTCGCGCCGCCGTGGGCAGGCCCCCATAGGCAGGCGATGCCTGAGGAGATGCACGCGAACGGATTGGCGCCGGAGGAGCCCGCGAGACGCACCGTCGAGGTGGAAGCGTTCTGCTCATGGTCGGCGTGCAGGATGAAGAAAACATCCATCGCGCGCGCCAGCACCGGATTGATCTTGTAGTCCTCAGCCGGCACGGCAAAGCACATGCGCAGGAAGTTCGACGCATAGTCGAGCTCGTTGCGCGGGCTGATGAAGGGCTGGCCCATCGAGTACTTGAACGCCCGCGCGGCGATTGTCGGCATCTTCGCGATGAGCCGGTGGCTGGCGATCACCCGTTGTTTCGGGTCATCGATGTCGGTGCTGTCATGATAGAACGCGGCAAGCGCGCCTACGGTGCCCACCATGATGGCCATCGGGTGCGCGTCACGGCGGAAGCCCTCGAAGAAGCGATCGAACTGCGCGTGCAGCATCGTGTGATAGGTTATGTCGCGCGTAAAACGGTCGAGTTCAGCCTTGTTCGGCAATTCGCCGTTGGCAAGCAGATAGCAGACTTCGATGAAGGTCGATTGTTCGGCCAGTTGGTCGATTGGATAGCCGCGATAGAGCAGCACGCCCTCGTCGCCATCGATATAAGTGATCTGACTTTCGCAGCTCGCCGTCGAGGTGAAGCCGGGATCGTAGGTGAAGACCTTGCCATCGGTGTAAAGCTTGCGAATGTCGACGACGTCCGGTCCAACCGAGCCGCCATACACGGGCAATTCAAGCTGCTTGTTGTTGACCGTGAGTGTCGCCGACGGCTTCTTCGTGATCTTGCTTTCCATGAGCGTGCGTCCTCAAACCTGATCCGACAGGCGCGCAAGGGTCTCCTCGCGGCCAAGCAACTCCAACATTTGACCCAAGTCCGGCGCTGGGGTTCCGCCCGTCAGCGCCGCCCTGAGGCCAGGCCCAATTTGACCCAATCCAACGCCCTCATCGGTAGCGAAAGCTTTAAGCATGGCGACTAGTGCGTTGTGATCCCATTGCGCTTCGGCTGCGAGACGATCGCGCAGACGCCGCAATCTGGCTTTGACATCGTCCTTGAGTTGCGCCTTTGCAACGTCGTTCACGACGAGCGGCCGCGTCATAAGCAGGAACTGCGCTTGATCCGCCAATTCCTTGACCGTCTTGGCCCGTTTTTTGAGCACCGGAATGGCGCTTTGCACGCGATTTCGGCTGTCCGTCGTCAACGGCCAACGCGTGTGGGAGGCGATGTGGTCAAACAACAGCTTGGCGAGGCGCGTGTCGTCCGCCTGCGCCATGAAATGGGCGTTGACTGAGTCGAGCTTCTTGAAATCCAGCCGAGATGGCGCCTTGCCGATATGCGAAACATCGAAGAGCGGGATCGCCTCTTCCTTCGTCAGGATGTCATCGTGGCCGGGGCTCCAGCCGAGACGCATGAGATATGAGGTCAGGCCTTCGGGCAAATAGCCCATATCGCGGTACTCGTGCACAGCCTGAGCGCCGTGACGCTTGGAGAGCTTCTTGCCGTCCTCGCCGTGAATAAGCGGCACATGCGCGAAGCGCGGCGGCTTCCAACCCATCGCTTCGAAGATCGGAATCTGGCGCGCGGCGTTGGTGAGATGATCGTCGCCGCGGATCACGTGGGTGACGCCCATGTCGTGATCGTCGACCACGACGGAGAGCATGTAGGTGGGGTTGCCATCCGCGCGCAGCAGGACGAGGTCGTCGATGTCGCGGCCTTTGATGACGACCCGTCCTTGGATCATGTCGTCATTGACGACATCGCCCTCCGGCGCCTTGAGGCGCACGACGAAGGGCCCGTCGGGGGTCTTGGCATCCTCGCGCCAAGGAGATCGTAGCGCTCGCCCTTCAGCATGCGCCTTGCCGCGCTCGGCCTCCAGCTGTTCCGCAGTCATGTAGTCGCGGAAGGCCGTGCCGCGGGCGATCATCGCTTCGGCGACCTCTCGGTGGCGCGCCGCGCGGGCGTATTGGTAGGTGATTTCACCGTCGGGACCGAGACCCAGCCAGTCCAGGCCGTCGATGATCGCCGCAATCGCCGGTTCGGTGGACCGGGCGCGGTCGGTGTCTTCGATGCGCAGCAGATATTTTCCGCCCATCTTGCGCGCGAAGAGCCAATTGAAGAGCGCAGTGCGCGCGCCTCCGATATGTAGGTACCCTGTCGGGGAGGGGGCAAAGCGAGTGACGACGCTCATTGCAGGAGGAGGCGCTGTTCCAAGGCGCGGGCGTCCTACCATGCCGGGCGCGTTCTCTCCTAGCCGCGCACTTGCCGGGATGATCGCCGCTCAGCGCGACCGATGGGCACTGTGGCTGGCGCCGGCAATGATATCGGGAGCGGCATGGTGGCTGATACTGCCGGTCGACCCGTCTCCGTGGCTGCCAGGAGCCGCGTTTGCTGCGAGCCTGGCTCTGACGATGGGTCTCGTCGTGTGGCCGAGCAGGCAGCACAACTCACTCGGCGCACGGTTGCGGCGCTGCTGTGCGGGCCTCTGTGCGCTGATTGCAGCGGCGGCCTCAGGTGCGGTCGCCGCTCAAGTACGCGCTGCAACCGTCGCGCAGCCGTCCTATGTCGAGAGCAGCGAGGCAGCGCGCGTAGAAGGTTGGGTCAGCGACATCGACAGCAGCGATAGCGGACCGCGCCTGCGTCTGCTTGTACGCGGCATCGACGGCGTCGCTGCGCCGCCGCGTTATGTGCGCGTTGCGGTGCGCCAAGCGGGTCTGTTGACACCGGGCCGTTTCGCCGGCTGCCGCGCCGTCTTGGGTCAGCCGTCCGGGCCCATGACGCCCGGCGCCTACGACTTTGCGCGCCGCGCTCATTTCGAGCGCCTGGGCGCGACCGGTTATGCGTTCGGCCGCTGTCGGCCGTTGCCGTTCGAATCGCCGCCTTCGTGGCTTGACCTGCAGCGTCTGCGCGTCGGCGCCATGCGCGCCGATCTCTCCGCCGCGATTCAAGAGGCCGCGCCCGGCCGCGGCGGCGCCATTGCAGCAGCAATGGTCACTGGCGACACCAGTCCGATCGATAAGGATACAACGGCGGCCTTCCGCAATTCGGGACTCCAGCATCTGCTGTCCGTCTCCGGCGTGCACATGGGCGTCGTCGGCGGACTGGTGTTCGCGGTGCTGACCTGGACGTTGTCGCTCATCGGCCCGATCGCCTTGCGTTTTCCGGTGAAGAAGATCGCCGCCGTCGCCGCCCTGATCGCGCTTGCGGCCTATCTCGTGGTCTCCGGTTCAAGTGTCCCGGCGCTGCGCTCCTTCATCATGGCGTGCGTGGCCTTCGGCGCGATTTTGCTGGATCGCCCGGCGATTTCCATTCGCGGAGTGGCGCTGTCGGCGCTGCTCGTGACGCTCCTATTGCCTGAATCGGTGCTGGAGCCCGGCTTCCAGATGTCGTTCGCGGCGACCGCCGCGCTGGTCACGTTGTTCGAGCTGCTCAAGCGCGCGCCCCACGAGCCGAAGCTGCCGGCGCCCGGCCTTCTCATCGGCACGCTGCAGGGCGTAACGCGCGGCATCGGCGGCGTCTTGCTGATCTCGCTGGTGGCCGGGCTCGCCACGGATCCGTTCGCGATCTTTCATTTCCAGCGATTTTCCGTGTATTCGCTGCCGGCGAATCTCATCGCCGAACCGATCATTTCATTCCTGGTCGCGCCCGCAGCGAGCCTCGCGGCCGTGCTCGCGCCGTTCGGATTGGCCGACGGACCTCTGCAATTCATGGCGAGCGCGCTCGAACTGGTCGCCGCAATCGGTCAGGCGTTCGGAACTCGAGGCGAGGCGGTGCAGGCGCTGCCTCAGCCGCCGGCGGCGGCCTTCGTCCTGTGTGTGGTTGCGCTCCTGTGGGGCTGCTTATGGCGCGCCGCGCTGCGCTGGGGCGCAGTTCTCTTCTTCGCGGCAAGCATTGTGGTCTATATCAATGCGCCGCGGCCTTTCGCGGCGTTCGACAGCGAACTACGCGCGACCTTCGCACGTGATGGGCGCGGGATGTGGACGCTGGCCCCGGGTTCCGGCCGTTCGACCTACGCACGCGACCGTCTCGGCGCGATGCTGGGCATTGCCCCGCCAGCGATCGAACGGCTTGCACCGCCGCAAACATGCTCGGATGCGCAGTGCTTGTGGGCGTTGCCGCGCGGCGCGCTCGTTCTGGTGCGCGCACCCTCAGGCTTCGACGCGTGTCATGAGCGCGCGATCGTGCTGTCCAAGCTCGAGCCGCCCAACGACTACAACGCGCGCTGCCGGCCCCTCGCTCTTGTAGCAGGCCGCGACCTCGCCCAGCAGGGCGGCGCCTTCATTTACGCCAACGGCGCAGAGCTGCGGATAGTCCGCGCTCAGCCAACCGGCGTGCGCCGTGCCTGGACGTTGACAGTCGCCTCCGACGAAAATCAGGAGTAGCGGCGGATCATCGCCACCAGCTTGCCTTGGATCTGCACACGGTCGGGTCCGAAAATGCGCGTCTCATAGGCCGGGTTCGCCGCCTCCAGCGCAATCGAGTTGCCGCGCTTGCGGAGCCGCTTCAGCGTGGCTTCTTCTTCGTCGACGAGCGCAACGACGATGTCGCCGCTGTCAGCGGCGTCGCCTCGGCGGATGATGACCACATCGCCGTCAAGGATGCCGGCGCCGATCATGGAATCGCCTTTGACCTCGAGGGCGAAGTGGGTCCCGTTGCCGAGGAGGTCGGCCGGCGCCTCAACGCGTCCGATTTCGTTCTGGATGGCTGCAATCGGCACACCGGCCGCGATCTGGCCTAGAATTGGGACACTGCCTGCATGGCCGCCGCCTGAGCCGCGCCCCTCTGTGACGACGCTCGGACGGAAAGAACCGCGCCCCTTGGGCGGCGCCGCGGGGGCCGCGCTATCGGGCATCTTGAGGACTTCCAGGGCGCGCGCCCGGTGGGGCAGCCGACGCAGGAAACCGCGCTCCTCGAGCGCGGTAATGAGCCTGTGGATGCCTGACTTGGAGGCCAGATCGAGCGCCTCCTTCATTTCGTCGAAGGACGGCGAGACCCCTGTCTCTTTGATCCGCTCATGGATGTAGAGCAGCAATTCCTTTTGTTTCGCTGTCAGCATGACATTAATCCGGCGGGACCAAATGGTGAACGGGAGGCTGTTCTATATCCGTTCACCCATTAAGGTCAAGTCAACGCAAGGTATTGGACGGTGCCGAAACGATCGTCGAAGCTGTGTGCGGGGGTACGACGGAGAAACAGGACATGAGCGGCGTGAAGACAACGCTGGGCGTCTTGGGCGTGGCTATGCTGATCGTGGGCGGCATCTGGGTGCTGCAGGGCCTAAACGTATCGTGGGCCCCACAAAGCTTTATGACTGCGGACATCAACTGGACCTATCGGGGCGCGGCGTTTGCGGCTGCGGGGCTCGCCCTTCTTGTCTTTGGCGCACGCAACGGCGGCTGGAAAAACGTGTTGGGCGGCCTGGGCGCGCTGCTTGCCGTCATTGGCGCAATCTGGCTGCTGCAGGGTCTCAACGCGTTGCCCGGGACGGGCATGAGCGGTCACTCGGAATGGGCGATGCGCGGGGGCTTTGCCTTCGCGATTGGCGCGGCGCTCATCTTCATTGGAACGCGCGAAAGTTCAGCCGCCTAGCAGCGTCCGCGTCGCGGCGGCGACATCAGCCTGGCGCATCAAACTCTCACCGACAAGGAACGCCCGCGCGCCCGCGCGTTGCAGACGTTCGACGTCGGCATGCGAATTGATGCCGGATTCAGTCACCAGCAGCACGTTATCTGGCACACGCGGCGCCAAGCGCTCGGTGACGGCGAGATCAGT
>JAFEDV010000243.1 GCA_018241475.1 Pseudomonadota bacterium
CGCAGTTCGCGCCCCAATTCCTGCAGTCCGCGCGACAATGCCGCTTGCACCAGATCACCCGGCCCATAGGCATCATAGCGATCGGTGAGCGCCGCAAACCCATCCGTCATCAAAAGCAAATGCGCCGGTCGCTTCAGCGTCAACGACCAGATGCGCGCATGATCCGCGCACGCCGGATCGAGCCCAAACGTCCAATGCGAACCGCCCGGCTGGTTCATGGACGCCCGAATGCGCCGCAGCCTCTCGACGGTTTGCCTTCGCTCGAGCAGGGGCTTGTGCGCGTCGGTCTGCCGCGCGGCGAGCTTCGACTCATTGTCGCCCGCATCGCCTGGACCGCCGATCACATGCGCGCCCCCATCCGCATCCAGCGCAAAGCAACGGCAATCGCCCAAATCCGCGCCGCTCACCACGCGATCGCGCGCCTCGATCATCAGCACCGAAGCGATAGGCGATTGCCAGCGTTCAATCCTGCGGCCCTCCGCGAGGTGTCGAAATGTCGCCGCCGCCGCTTCGCTCGCGCCGCGCAGCGCCATAGGCAGGTCGCCACCTTTGGCGCCGCAAAAATATGCGTTGGCGAAATGCGCGATCCAGCTCGCGTCGGATTTCGCGCCGGTCAACGGCGCGTCGTGCAAATCCGTCGCGCCGTCGATCACCCAGGCGCGCTCGCCTACGAATCCGCACGCGTCGTCATTTTGCTTGGCGCGATCGCCGGCGAGCGAGATCGCTTCTACGAAGGTCAGCATTATGCAGGATAGATAAGCCCGATCGTTTCGGCCACACAGGCCGGACGGTCCTGGTTCTCCACCTCGATCGTACACTCGTTGGTCACCAGGAAAGCCCCGCCGCGGCTCTCGCACGACAGCATCTTCACCCGCATGCGGATGCGCGACCCCACCGGCACCGGGCTCACGAAGCGCACCTTGTTGGACCCGTAATTGATGCCGCGGCTGACGCCCGAATAGGTCATGATATTGCGCGCCAGGAATGGGATCAGCGACAGCACCAGATAGCCATGCGCGATGGGTGAGCCCAATTCTTTGGTCGCCCGCTCGACATCAATATGAATCCATTGGTGGTCGCCGGTGGCGTCGGCGAAACGATTGACGCGGTCCTGGGTGATTTCCAGCCAGTCGGAAACGCCGACCTCCTGGCCCACAAGGCTCGGCAGGTCCGCCAGGGCAAGCTCGCGCATCGTCGTCTCCTCGTCCTGACTGTGACTATAGAGAGCGCACTCCATTGTCGAGTTCGCGTAACGACGTTCCCCGGACAAGCCGCGCAAGGCGCGGCGCTGATCCGGGGCCCATGGTTCGGCGAGACTGCAATCGTTTGAGCCTGACCAGCCGATGAGCCCCGGCTCTCAGCTTCGCTTTGGCCGGGGTGCGTTGCGGAGGTGTGCGTCCGCAACCAATTGCCGCCACGTCCGACACACGCTACCTCCGCCTCCATGTCCATCGCCCCGACCGCTCCCGGCACACTGGAGCTCGCCGAAGAATTCGGCCTCTCGCGCGACGAATACGAGCTGATCCTGCAAAAGGTCGGCCGGCCCATCAACGCCACCGAGCTCGGCATCTTCAGCGTTATGTGGAGCGAGCACTGCTCGTACAAATCAAGCCGCGTGCATCTGGCGAAATTCCCAACCAAAGCGCCGCACGTGATCTACGGGCCGGGCGAGAACGCCGGCGCCATCGACATCGGCGAGGGCTTGGCGGCCATCTTCAAGATGGAGAGCCACAATCACCCCAGCTACATTGAGCCGTACCAGGGCGCGGCGACCGGCGTCGGCGGCATCCTACGCGACGTCTTCACGATGGGCGCACGCCCGGTGGCGATCATGGATGCGCTGCGCTTCGGCGATCCCCAGCACCCGAAGACGCGCCGCCTCGTCGACGGGGTCGTCTCCGGCGTCGCCGGCTACGGCAATTGCGTCGGCGTGCCGACCGTCGGCGGCGAAACCAATTTCAACGCCCGCTATAACGGCAACATCCTCGTCAATGTGTTCTGCCTCGGCATCGCGCCGCGCGACCGGATCTTCACCGCCGCCGCCAAGGGCGCGAACAATCCGGTGGTCTATGTCGGCGCCAAGACCGGGCGCGACGGCATCCACGGCGCCACCATGGCGTCGGCCGAATTCGACGACGATTCCCACGCTCAGCGACCGACGGTGCAGGTGGGCGACCCGTTCCTCGAAAAGCTGCTGATCGAAGCCTGCCTCGAACTCATGGCCACCGACGCGATCATCGGCATCCAGGACATGGGCGCAGCAGGGCTCACGTCATCATCGGTTGAGATGGCTTCGAAAGGCGAAGCCGGCATCGAACTCGATCTCGACAAGGTGCCGGCGCGCGAAGAGGGGATGACGCCCTATGAATTCATGCTCAGCGAAAGCCAGGAGCGCATGCTCATGGTGCTGAAGCCGGGCCGTGAAGACGAAGCCAAGCGCATCTTCGAGAAGTGGGGCCTCGATGCGGCGGTGATCGGCAGGACCACCGACACTGGCAATCTCACGCTGCGTTGGCATGGGCAGATCGTGTGCGACCTGCCGCTCGGGCCGCTCGCGGACGAGGCGCCAAAGTACGAGCGCCCCTGGGTCGAGCCGCTCAAGGCGATCCCGCTCACCGGCGCCGAGAACAAGCGGCTGATCGACGATTATCCCGGCTTCGCGCAATCGCTCACCGCGCTGATGACGACGCCGGACATGGCCTCCAAGCGCTGGATTTGGGAGCAATACGATCGCCACGTCATGGGCGACACATTGGCCGACAGCGAAGGCGACAGCGATGCGGCCATCGTGCGCCTTTACGGGTCGAGGCGTGCGCTGGCGATGACCTGCGATGTGACGCCGCGCTACGTCGAGGCCGACGCCTATGAAGGCGGCAAGCAGGCCGTCGCCGAGGCCTGGCGCAATCTCAGCGTCACCGGCGCGCGTCCGCTCGCGGTCACCGACAATCTCAATTTCGGCAATCCGCAGCGCCCGGAGATCATGGGCCAGATCGTGCGCGCCATCGACGGCATGGCCGAAGCCTGCCGCGCGCTGGCGTTCCCAGTGATCAGCGGCAACGTCTCGCTCTATAACGAGACCAACGGTCAAGCAATTTTGCCGACGCCCGCGATCGGCGGCGTCGGCATCATCGACAATCTTGAGCGCCGCGCCACGGCCGATGCGTTGAAGCCGGGCGACGCTTTGGTTTTGATCGGCGAGACTGGCGGCCATCTCGGCCAATCGATCTATGCGGCGAGCATGAATCTTGGCGGCGCAGCGCCAACGGTCGATCTCGCACTCGAAAAGAAGAACGGCGATTTCGTGCGTAATCTCATCTCAGACGGCACGGTGCGCGCCGCGCATGATCTGAGCGACGGCGGTCTCGCTTGCGCGATCGCCGAAATGGCGCTCTCATCGGACGTGGGCGTGAGCCTCGGTTACCAAGGCGATCTCGCCGACGCACAATTCCTCTATTCCGAAGATCAGGCGCGCTATCTGATCGCTGTGCCGTCAAACAAACTCGACACCGTCGACCAACGCGCTCGCGCCGCCGGCGTGCACTATCTGGTGGTCGGCGAAGCCGGCGGGCGCGAGTTGAGCTATCTCGGCTCAAGCGGCCAACGCGAACGGCTAAGCCTGGACGAGCTTCGCAAGGCTAACGAAGGCTGGCTGCCCGCCTATATGAAGCGGGCGCACTGAGAACTTGAACCCTCTCCCTAAGGGGGAGAGGGCAGGGTGAGGGGGTCGTCGTGATCAATCGCGCCACCCTCACCCCCGCCCCTCTCCTCTGAGAGGGAGAGGGGAGAATGATGCAATACGACTACGACCTCTTTGTTATCGGCGCGGGCTCCGGCGGCGTGCGTGCGGCCCGTCTCGCCGCGAAATCCGGCGCGCGCGTGGCGATCGCCGAGGATGACCGCATTGGCGGCACCTGCGTGATCCGCGGCTGTGTGCCGAAGAAGCTGCTGGTTTATGGCTCGGAGTTTTCGCAGCATTTCCGCGATGCGGCGGCGTTCGGCTGGACGCTCGATGCGCCGCGTTTCGATTGGGCGACGTTGCGCGACAACGTGCAGAATGAAGTGAGCCGTCTCTCCGGACTCTACCGAACCAATCTGGAAGCTGCTGGCGCCGCGATCATTGAAGACCGAGCTGAAGTCGTGGACGCGCACACCGTGCGCATGAAGAAGAGCGGTAAGACCTGCTCCG
Source organism: Pseudomonadota bacterium (assembly GCA_018241475.1). Classification (GTDB taxonomy): domain Bacteria; phylum Pseudomonadota; class Alphaproteobacteria; order Caulobacterales; family Aquidulcibacteraceae; genus Vitreimonas. Next base: position 4,187 of record JAFEDV010000243.1, read on the forward strand.
CCGAGCGCATCCTCATCGCCACCGGCGGCCACACCACTATTCCGCGCGACCTCAAAGGCCACGAGCTCGGCATCAGTTCCACACACGCCTTTCATCTAGAGAAGCTGCCGAAAAGCATCGTCATCGCCGGAGGCGGATATATCGCCATCGAATTCGCGACGATCTTTTCAGGCCTCGGCGTCGACACCACCATCGTCTATCGCAGCGAACAGATTCTGCGCGGTTTCGACACCGAAATCCGCGCTCACGTGCAAAGCGAGCTGCAGCGCACCGGTGTGAAGATTGTCACCGGCGCCGTGTTCACGGAAATTGACAAACTCGCGGACGGCCGCAAGCTGGCGTTCCTCACCAACAACATGCGGCTCGAAGTCGATCAGGTGATGTTCGCCATCGGCCGTGACCCGAACACCAGGGGCCTCGGTCTCGAAAACGCCGGTGTGAAGCTAAATGAGCGCGGTGCGGTGATTGTCGATGAGTATTCGCGCTCGAATGTGTCCTCGATATGGGCGGTAGGCGACGTCACCGACCGCATCAATCTGACGCCGGTCGCCATCCGCGAGGCGCAAGCGTTCGCGTGGACCGAGTTCATGAACAAGCCCACGGCATTCGATCACGCCGATGTCGCCTCCGCCGTATTCGGTCGTCCGCCCGTCGGCGCAGTCGGCCTCACCGAAGACGACGCCCGCGCCAAACTCGGGCGCATCAAGGTGTTTCGCTCCCAGTTCCGTCCGATGCGCAACATCCTAGCCGGCAACGAGCAGCGCACATTGATGAAACTCATCGTCGACGCCGCGAGCGATCGTGTCGTCGGCGTGCATATCGCCGGGCCGGAAGCGCCCGAACTCGTCCAGGTCGCGGCGATCGCCGTCAAAGCCAAGCTCACCAAGGCGCAGTGGGACGCCACCTGCGCGGTGCATCCAACCGCCGCGGAGGAACTCGTGCTCATGGGCGAACCGGTCGCGCACGACAACGAGGCGCCAGCCTGAACCTCAGTCCCGTTGTTCAGTGTGGCTGCCGCTTAGCGCGGGCTGTCTTGGAAAGAGCGATCGTCGCCACGATCACCGCGATAATTGCGATCGCCGTCAAAACGGCCATCGTCGCCACGATCATACCAGCGGCCATCGCCGCGTCCGTCGAAACGGCCATCACGGCCTCCAGCGTAGAAGAAGAAGCGGCCTAGGCGCGGCGCCCACATGCGGGCGGCCGGTCCGCGCGACCACGGCGAGAACGCAAGGACGACACAATTGTCCCGCCAGCAGCGGTCCGTGTAGACGTAGGTGAGGCCGGGTTGGAAGTTGAAGGGGCTGTCCATCAGCCGATAGAAGGCGCGGTCGCCGCGATCGAACGAGACTTGGCGGCCGTCCTGGCGGACGGTGATCTGGGCGCGCAGGCGCCAATCACCGCGAAAGTCCTGCTGATAGCGCTCGCCCCGATAAGCGTCGCCGCGGAAATCCTGCGCCGCAGCCGGCAAGGCTCCCGCCGCCAACGCAGCGGCGGCCAAGGCAGCGGCGAACAACCTGTTTCTCATCGCGAAAAAGCTCCCAGAAGCGGTTCTGTTGCTTCCCTCCGGAGGTACTTTGGCAAAGCCGCGCTGAATCGCCCCTGAGCCGGAGATTCGGATTGCATGGGGGTATCGCTGCCGCCCGCCCTTGACCCGGATTTACCAAAAACTAACCGTCTCGGTTCGACCGTCCGCGGCTTCAAGGACGACCTGGAAAAGGTGGGCGACACATGGCGGCGCGGCTGGTTTCCGTGATCAACATGAAAGGCGGCGTCGGCAAGTCGACGACGACCGTTTCGCTGGCGGAAACGCTTGCTGCGCATCAGCGCCGGCGCGTGCTCGTCATCGATCTCGATCCGCAAACCAACGCCTCGATCATGGTCGCCGGCCCGGAGAAGTGGAACGCCTTGCGTGAGAAGGAGCGCACGCTCGATTTCTACTTCGAGAGCTACATCATCCAGCAGAGGCCGAAGCCGTTCAAATCGCTGGTCGAGACGAAGGTGAGCGACCTGAAGGGCAAGCCCGATGTGGCGCTGATCGCAGCGGCGCCGGAATTCCGCATCGTCGAGCGCGACATGATCGAAAGCTTCGTGAAGCGCGGCTTCCAGATCGACATGATCCAGAAATGGATCTGCGAACGTTTCGCCAACGGCCTCAAGACCATCATCAACGACTACGACTACGTCCTGATCGACTGCCCGCCAGGGATTTCGCTGTTCGCCGAAGCGGCGTTGATCGCCGCCGACGCCATCCTGGTGCCGACCATACCGGATTACGTCTCGCGCCTGGGCCTCATCACCTTCCGCAAGCGAGCGCTGCGGCTCATCAACGAGCGCCGCGGCGGTCCATCGCAGCTGATGGTGGTGGCGACCAAGTACGAAGAGAGCTTCTCGCTGCACCGTTCGGAAGCGCAGCTGTTGAAGGAGAATCTCGGCGAGGCCATGTTCGACGTGCGCATCCCGCAGAGCGTCGATATCGCCAAGGCCGCCGAATGGTCGGAAACGCCGCGCACGTTCGAGCAGAAGTACGGGCAGATGGCGCCGGTGGTGAAGAAGCTGGGTGAAGAATTCCAGAACAAAGTGGAGCTTGCGCCCGCTCTATGAGCCTCAACAAGACGCTCGACCGCCTGTTCGATGAAATTCGCCGCGAGGCGAAGCGCAATCCCGAATTTGCGGATCGCTTGGATGCGGTGCTGCGCCTGCACGACTCGCGCCGCGATGTTGATGGTGGCGTGATCGAAGAGGTGACGCGCGAAGCGGAAGCGGCGCCCGCGCCGGCGGCTGCTCCCGCGCCGAAAAAGAAGTCCGGGACGCCGGCTTCCAGCCGGCAATCTCCAGCGCCGGCGGGCAAGATGCCGGCGGTCCAAGCGCAGCAACCGGCGCCGCCGCTGCTCAATCCGGTCGGCATCTTCAAGCGCGCCGGCGAAGATGGGCTCTCAAAGGCGCTGGCGACGCAGGAACTGCCGGCGCTGCGCGCGCTGGTGGTTGAGCACAATCTCGACCCGAGCGGCGAAACCGAAGCGCTCGACCGGGACGCGCTCGCAGCACACGTCGTCGCCCAAGCCAAGCGCCGCGCCGAGCGCGACGAGAAGATGTTCGATTACTAGGGCTCTAAGGAGCGCGGGTCTTCAGACCCGCGTTGTCCGCAGGTCTCCAAGCACTTACAACGAAAGCCAGGATACGTCCTGGTTGGCGCAGCCGCGGCTACCTTCCGCACTGCGATGCGGACGGGCTCGTTCAACACATTGTCTTTCGCCTCGCCGGCAGCTTTCCGAGTGCAGTGCTGGAGAAGACACGACTATTCGAAAAGACCAAACGGTTCGCGGCGTGCGATCGGATTCTGGATTCCGGCATTGGCGAACTCATCCTTAGCGATCCACACATCGCACAAGTCGTTGTCGATGCGCTATTGCAGTTCGATGGCGAGCGTTATGCTTTGATCGCGTGGTGCGTAATGCCCAACCACGTCCACGTTGTGATTGAGCCATTCGGTGATCATCTGCTCAGTGCGATCGTTAAGAGCTGGAAAGCGTTTTCAGGGGCTCAGATCAATCGGATGATCGGACGCTCGGGGCGTTTGTGGGCGCCTGAATTATTTTGATCGTTTCATGAGATCGGACGCACATCTGGCGACCACGGTGGCCTGCGTCGAGAACAATCCGGTCGGAGCGGGGCTGTGCGGTCAGCCGGATCTGTGGGCGTTTTCTTCGGCGGCGGAACGGGCGACCAAAACGCGGGTCTGAAGACCCGCGCTCCTTTGCGCGGCCGGTGAAACTCGCTAACACCCCCAAATGTTCGAGAAAATCCTGATCGCCAACCGCGGCGAGGTGGCGGTGCGCATCATCCGCACCGCCC
>JAFEDV010000244.1 GCA_018241475.1 Pseudomonadota bacterium
CGGCCTGGGTGCCCAGAGACATGCACCATCTCATCGTCGGCCGTGATAAGATGCACGCCGCGGGCGATGAACTCGTTATACATGTGGTGGATGGCGGCCTCGTTTCCCGGAATCACCCGCGACGAGAAGATCACCGTGTCGCCCGCGCGCAAAACCACATTGCGGTGTTCGCCGCGCGCGATGCGCGACAGCGCCGCGCGCGGCTCGCCCTGGCTGCCGGTGCAGAGATAGAGCACGTTTTCATCCGGCAATGCGCCTGCTTCGTCCTCGTCGATGAGGTCGGGCGCGTCAGATAGCAGCCCGACGCTCCTTGCCGCCGCCACGATTCGGTGCATCGATCGGCCGACCAAGCAGACCGTGCGTCCGCACGCCTGCGCGGCAATGATGGCGCTTTCAATTCGCGCGACGTTCGACGCGAAGGCGGTCACAGCGACCTTGCCTCGGCAGCTTGCAATCACCCGCTTCAGCCGTTCGCGCACATCGGATTCCGAACCGGCATGCCCTTCGACGAAGACATTGGTCGAATCGCACACCATGGCGAGCACGCCCTCTTCCGCCATGGCGCGTAGCGCGGCTTCGTCCGTGGTTTCCCCGATCAGCGGATCGGGATCGAGCTTCCAATCGCCGGTATGCCAAACCATCCCCAGCGGCGTGCGGATCGCCAAGCCGTTCGGTTCGGGTATCGAGTGAGTCAAGGTCACAAAATCGATCTCGAAAGGCCCGAGCGTGAGCCTGCCCTTCAAGGGAATTTCCCTCAACGCGACTTTGTCCAGCAAACCGCGCTCGCGCAGCTTTTCGCGCACCAGAGCCGCTGTGAACGGCGTTGCATACACGGGCGCTCTCAGACGCGGCCAAAGCCAACCGAGCGCGCCAATATGATCCTCGTGCGCGTGGGTGAGCACGATGCCGAGAATGTTCTCGCGCTCTTCTTCGAGATAACTCGGGTCCGGCAGAATGATCTCAATTCCGGGTATCGCGTCTTCGCGCCCGAACGTCACGCCAATGTCGACCACGATCCACTGCCGCGCCTCGGCGGGTCCAAAGCCGTAGGCGTTCAGATTCATGCCGATCTCGCCGGAGCCGCCAAGCGGCAGGAACACGAGTTCGTCGCCTGGTTTTGCTGCGATCAAAGCTTGCCGCCGTTGCGGCGGAAGACCTCGAGTAGACCGCGCGAGGTTAAGTCTTGATCGAAGTGGTCGATGCTCGGGAACGCCCCTTCAAAAAGCGAAGCGACCCCTCCGGTAGCGATGGTCTTCATCGGCTGGCCGTACTCCGACTTGATGCGCCGGCAAAGGCCCTCGATCATCTCGATCGAGCCCCAATAGATGCCGGACTGCATGGCGCTCACCGTGTCCTTGCCGATGATGTGGCCAGGATCGCGGATTTCCACGCGCGGCAACCGCGCTGCTGCGTCGTGCAGCGCCTGCAGCGACAGATTAATTCCCGGCAGGATTATGCCGCCCTCGAAAGCGCCGTCGGCGGCGACAATGTCGAACGTGGTGGCGGTGCCGCTGTCGATGACGATGGAGGGGCCGCCATACTCGACGAAGGCGCCCACCGCGTTCACCAGGCGATCGGCGCCTGCTTCGCTCGGCTTGTCGATGCGGATGTCGATGCCGAGGTTTAGGCCATCCTCACCGATCACCATAGGTTCGGCATTCACATAGCGTCGCGAGAGATTGCGCAAATTGAACAGCGCTTGCGGCACCACCGTGGAAACGATGCATGCGGTGATGTCTTTGAACTCCAGCTGGGCCAGCGCCAATATTTCACTGAGCCACGGCGCATACTCATCCGCTGTTCGGCGCGGATCGGTGGAAGCGCGCCACTGGCCGCGCCACGCCCTTCCATCGTGGACTGCGAACTTGGTGTTGGTGTTGCCGACATCGATGGCGAGAAGCATGGGAATCACGCCGTGCTGGGAAGAAGGACATCGCCTGCCGCGATAAGACGCCGGCCTTCGCTGGTTTCGAGTTCGAGTTCGCCGCGCGGCGAAAGTCCGACGAACCGCCCTTCGAGCGTTTGCTTGCCATGCAGCACGCGCACAGCTTGGCCCATTCCATACGCTCGCGCCAGCCAAGCCGCACGCAGCGGCTCAAAGCCCTCGCTCTCGATGCGCCGCGCCCAGCTCTCGAGGCGCGGCCTCATCTGCGCCAGAAACGCCAATGGTTCCGGCGCAGGCGCATCCGGGGGCAGCACATCGCGCAAGGAGACCGTCGGCTGATCCAGCCCCTCCGGCGCCGCCGCGAGATTGACGCCGAAGGCGAGCGCCACCCACGCTTCGCCGGCAAGCGGTCCGGAATCGAGCATGATGCCCGCCGCCTTCATGCCGTCGATGAAGACATCATTCGGCCATTTGAGCATGGCGCGCCCCAACCCGATGATCGCCTCGATCGTCTCGGCGACGGCTACCCCCGTCGCAAAACCCAACAACGCAATTTGCCGAGGCGGTTGCCGGGTGGTGAACAACAACGTCGCCAGCAGATTGCCTTCGAGCGACGCCCACGCACGCCCGCGCCGCCCGCGCCCGGCCGTCTGACGCTTGGCGATGAGCCACACCGGCTTTACTTCCCCGCGTTCGGCGCGGCGACGCGCCTCAAGAATCGTGGAATCGATCTCTTCAAGAAGCTCGACCGGCGCGTGCGCGGCTATCATGGGCTCCTGTCCCACTCAGAAACTGCGTCCGACCGCCCATTCGGCCCATTGCTGGATTGCGCCAAGCACCAACACCAGAACAGGGAAGGTCAGTGCCGCGGCGCTGGTGGCCGTCACCACGATGGCGCTGCTCGCGGGTTGCAGGGTTTGCTGGGACGGCGAGAACCAGATCGACGCGAGCAAGCGCAAATAATAGCCCGCGGCTATCACTGCGGCGATGCCGCCTACGACCGCCAGCCATGCCAGGTTGGCGTCGACCGCCGCGCGGAACACCAGCAGCTTGCCAATGAAGCCTGCGAATGGCGGAATGCCGGCAATCGAGAAGAGCAGCATCGTGAACATTGACGCCATCCACGGCCGCTTCTGGCCGAGCCCTGCGAGATCGGCCACCGTCTCGTGTGCAGCGCCCTCGCGGCGCATGGCCAGGATGAGCGCGAAGATGCCGATCGTCGCCGGAAGGTAGAGCGCGAGGTAGACGAGCGCGGACGTGGGGCCTTGCCCTTGCCCGGCCGCCAGGCCCATTAACGCGAACCCCACGTTGCCGATCGAGGAATACGCCATCAGCCGCTTCAGATTCGTCTGCAGCAGCGCCGCGATGGAGCCCCACACCATCGAGATCGCAGAGAGCGCCACCACCACCTGCCGCCACTGGTCGCTGAAGGCCGCGAACGGTTCATAGAGAATGCGCATCATCAGCGCGACGGCCGCCACTTTAGGGGCGGCGGCAAAGAATGCGGTCACCGGCGTCGGCGCGCCCTCGTAGACGTCCGGCGTCCACATGTGGAAAGGCGCCGCCGACATCTTGAAGGCGAGCGCACAGAGCATCAACACGAGGCCGAATATGAGCCCGACGCCGTGCGCGCCTTGCGCAATGGCAGACGCAATCGCATCGAAACGGATCGAGCCCGTGAAGCCGTAGACGAAAGACGAACCGAACAACAGCAGGCCGGACGCAATCGCGCTCAGCACGAAGTATTTCAGACCCGCTTCCGAGGAGCGCGCGTCGTCCCGCCGCCACGCAGCCAACACGTAGGCCGACAAGCTCTGCAGTTCGACACCGACATAGAGACTGATGAGATCGCGCGCCGAGACCATCACGAACATTCCGAGCGTCGCCAACACGATCATGACTGGAAACTCAAAGCGACGTTCGTTGGTCTTGGCGAAATGATCCGCGCCCAAAAGCAGGGTCGCCGCCGAGGACCAGGCGATCAGCGCCTTGGCGAAGACACTGAGGCCGTCGACGACGAGCGAGCCTTGGAAGATCTCGACCGGCGCCAGCGGGCGATCCATGATCGCAACGACGCCCGCCGCCAGCAGCACGGCGACGCCAAGTCCAGAAAGCGGAGCGGCGCTCTTGTCTCTGAACCAGGCGCCCGCCAGGATCGCGAGCAACGCAAAGGCCGTGAGCAACAGCTCCGGCCGCGCGTGCGCCGCCGAGGCAAGGAAATCCGTCAACGGCGCGTTCATGGCGCGGCTCCGCTATAGGCCGTTGCAATCGCGCGCGCCGTTGCTTCGGTGAATTGCAGGACGTAGTGGGGCGCAAGGCCCATCGCGAGCGTCGCGACCACGAGCGGCACGAACTGCACCCACTCGCGCGATTCGAGGTCAGCAATGCCGCCGAGCTTTGCATTGATGATCACGCCGAGCGTGATCTTGCGATAAAGCGTCAACGCGTACACCGCCGACAAGATTACGCCGGTAGCGGCCACGGCGACAAACCATGCATTGATCTGGAAGGCGCCGACCATGGTGAGGATCTCGCCCGGAAAACCGCTCGTGCCAGGCAGGCCGACATTGCCCAACGTGAACAGCATGAAGACCGCGGCATAAACCGGCATCCGGTTCACCAGCCCGCCATAGAAGGCGATTTCGCGCGTGTGCATGCGGTCGTAAATGACACCGACGCAGAGGAAGAGCGCGCCCGAAATGACGCCGTGCGACAGCATCTGGTAGATCGCGCCCTGAATGCCCTGCATCGTGCCCGAGAAGATTCCCAGCGTAACGAAACCCATGTGCGCGACCGATGAATATGCGATCAGCTTCTTCATATCGAGCTGACGAAACGCCACCAGCGATGCCCAGACGATGGCGATTACCGAGAGCGCAAACATCATCGGCGTGAAGAAGTGTGAGGCGTCGGGAAATATCGGCAGCGAAAACCGGAGGAACCCGTAGCCGCCCATCTTCAGCAAGATCGCCGCCAACACCACCGACGCGGCGGTCGGCGCTTCCACGTGCGCATCCGGGAGCCAGGTGTGCACGGGCCACATCGGCAGCTTCACCGCAAAGGACGCAAAGAACGCAAGCCACAACCATATCTGGACGTTTGGATCGAATCCTCGCGTCGCCGCGTAGCGCATCAGCTCCGGAATGCTCGAGGTGCCGGCGATGTTGATCATGGCCACAATGGCCACGAGCATCAGGATCGAGCCCAAGAGCGTGTACAGGAAGAACTTGAACGCCGCGTAGACGCGGCGCTCGCCACCCCACACCCCGATCAGGATGAACATCGGGATGAGGCCGCCTTCGAAGAATAGGTAAAACAGGATCAGATCCATCGCGCAGAATACGCCGATCATCAGCGTCTCAAGCACGAGGAAGAGAACCATGTAGGTGGCGACCTGCTTGTCGATGGTCCAGCTGGCGAGAATGCAGAGCGGCGTCAGGAACGTCGTGAGCAAGATGAGCGTCATGCCGAGCGAATCGACGCCCAGGTGATAGCGCGAGCCGAAAGCCCAGGGCGCGTTCTCGACCAGCTGAAAGCCCTGCACGCCCGGATCGAACATCGCGAAGGCGAAGAGCGAAATGAGGAACGTCGCTATCGTGATGATCAGCGTCAGCAGGCGAACGCCCGCGTCGTAACCGGCGTCCTGGCCTCGCAGGAACATGCGCGCGAGCAGAATGAGCCCGGCGCCTGCCGCCGGCAGGAAGGTGACAATCGACAGCCACGGCAGGTGCATCAGGTCGCTCATCGCACACCCCCAATGCCGGCGATGATCGCGTAGGCGCCGAATGCGACGGCGGCGATCAGCATCAGGAAGCTATAGTGATAGACAAAGCCTGTCTGCACACGCCGCAACAAGCCGGAGAAAAACCGCGATGATGCGGCTACGCCATCGGGCCCCAAACCATCGATGAGTCTCCGATCGCCGACTTTCCATAGCAGGTCGCCGAGCGCACGCGCACCTCTGACGAAGATGAAGTCGTAGATCTCGTCGAAATACCATTTGTGATACAGGAACGCCCATGCCGGCCCTTTCGCGAGCATGCGTGGGACCCTTGGCGCAATAAGATAGAAGAGCACCGCGCCCAGGAAGCCCATCGCGGTGGCGCCGAGCGGCGCCCACGTCACCCACGCAGGTATCGATTCGTGCTCGGCATGGACGGGCATCACCCCGCGCCAGAACGCCTCCGCGTGTTCGCCGAGGAAGGTCGGA
>JAFEDV010000245.1 GCA_018241475.1 Pseudomonadota bacterium
ACATCGGCGTCATGCCGGCAATCATCCCCCGCCCCCGGGGGGCGGGGGCAAGGGGGAGGGGGCGAACGGTTTGGCGCAATGATTGAGAGGTGCACCCAGTCGTTCGCCCCTCCTCCCTACCCTCCTCCCAAGGGAGGAGGGGGCGCTATCGCTCGGAACGGTTTGAATGCGCGCACGATCACCTTGAACGGATAGAGCAATTGCTCCAGCGCGTTGCGGCCGACGTTCTCTTGCACACCCAGCGGTGCATCGCACACCCGCGGCGCGTAATAAGTGCCGAAGGCTTGGTCGAACACCGAGAAGGCGGTGGCGAAATTGGAGCCGACGCCCTGGCCGTCACGCACATGGTGCCAGCGGTGCATCACCGGTGAAACCAGGATGCGGCCGAGCGGACCGAAGCTCCACGGCACGTCCATATGAATGAACATGCCCCAATAATGGCGCACCATGTTGTTGATGAAGAGCGCCCACGGCGGCAAGCCGAGGAGCGCAAGGCCGGCGGTGTCGATCAAAACAGTCGAGAGTCGGTTGATCGGGTGGAAACGGAAAAGCGTCGTCCAGGTCATGCGCGTGTCGCTGTGATGGATGGCGTGCGCGGGCCAGAGCGGGGCAGTGTGTTCGAGGCGATGGCGCCAATAGCCGATAAAGTCGCCGGCGAAGACGGCGAGGAAGCCGACGAGCCATGGCGGCCAATGCGTCCAGAAGGTCGGGCGCACGAGGGCGAATCCCGCGCGCTGCATCGCCGCGCCCATGGCGGCGAGCAGGACGGCGAACACCGGCGTCATGACGACGATGTCGAAGAGCCAGAGGCTGATATTGGTGGTGACTTCGCCTTGCGCGTTGCGCGCCTTGCTGACTGCTTCACGGCCGCCGGCGATGAGCGCGATGGTCGCGAAGATGAGCGCCATGATGACGAGTTCGCCCCCCGCTTTTTGGAGTGAGGCGGTGGTCGATTGCACGAAGGAGAGCGGTGCGGGCATTTGCCAGCACTCTAGCCTGCGATTTCTTTCTTCGTCATCCCGGACGCGCGAAGCGCGATCCGGGACCCAGGGGCAGCCTCCGCGATCTACGATCCCTGGGTTCCGGGCTCGGCCTCCGGCCGCCCCGGAATGACGCTA
>JAFEDV010000246.1 GCA_018241475.1 Pseudomonadota bacterium
TGCGCCCAGTACATGACCTTCATCATCTCGCATCCGTCGCGATGCTGCAGCGACACCGGTATCGTCCCAAGCCCCAGGCAAAGCTGCGTCAGCAGTAGAACCAGTATCGCCGTGTCGCCGAAGCTCGAATTAGCGCGGATGCGGGGATCAAACAGACGTCGGTGCAGGAGCAGCAGGCCGCCAGCGAGGCAGATCAAGCCAGCAATGCCGCCTACGACAATGGCGAGCATCTGCTTGGCGCTATGGGGAACACCGAGCGCCTCCCAGACTGCGATCGGTGTCAGCAGACCGACAAAGTGCCCGGCGAAGATCGCCAGAATGCCCACGTGAAAGAGAACCGATCCCAGCACCAATTGCTTGCGGCGAAGCAATTGCGAGGAGCCCGAGCTCCAGGTGTATTGTTCGCGGTCGAACCGGAGCACTGATCCGACCGCGAGCACGACGAGCGCCACATATGGGTAGAAGCCGAAAAGCGCCTGGTTCAGCCAGTCCATGTTGATCCTCAGAGTTTGTATTCCAGAGACACCCAAATCTTGTCGCGGTCCGCAAAGCGCGGATCGGCGCCATTGAAGGCCGCTGCCGCGAACTCGAGCGCCGCGTGCGGGCTCAGGGTAAAGCGCGCGGAAGCGTCGATCTCGTCGCCGAAGTCGCGCGCGCCGCCATCGTCGGAGAAGGTGTGTGCGGTGAGCGTCAGCGCAACCGGTTGCGCCGCCGGCCAAGGCCGCGTGTTGTAAGTCAGGCCGGCATAGAGATCGCGCACGCCGTCGGGGGGCGTGTTCACGAACACATCGGCCCAGCCCTGGAAGGCATGCAGCGTGGCGAGCGGCGTGGAGAAACCCCGCGCGCCGTCTCCCTCCAGCCGCTCTCCGCCGAGCGTCACGTTCCACGCTCCGTGTCGAACCGCCAATTCGGCGGCCTGATAGCCGAGGTCGAAACGGCGCGGCGCATTTGCATAGTCGCTTTGGGCGGCGGCCTCCAAGGTCAGTCGCGCATCGTATTCGCCCAGCTTCCAATCATTTTGCCAACGCGCTCCGTAAGTCTGGCTCGATTGGGTCGCGGCGTTTCTGAAATCGAGCAGCAGCGCGTAGGCGCTGAGCTTACCCAAGACGCCATCGAGGTCGGCTTGGACCACATGGCTGTCGCTGGCCCAGCGCCCTTGAGGGCTTCTGTTGCCCGCCGTGCGATAGACGTTGTCGAGGTAGATGTAGGTCACCGCCAGGTGCGGCAGCGGTCGTGCTTGCACACGCAGCGCGTCGAACGTCTGTTCGTTCTGGCGAAAGCCTGCGTTGCCTACGAAACGCGCGTTGTTGAGGATGATGCGCTGGCGCCCGAGTGTCATACCCAGCCCATTCTCGCCGCTCCACGCCAGCTGCAGACGGTTGAGGTCGAGCGCTTCAGGATCAGGGACCGATGCATAGGCCGTGCGGCCATTGACCGTATCGTTGAAGGTGTCGGTCAGGTGGCCAACGCCCTCGAATTCGGCAAGACCGCGCCAGCCCCGGAAGAGCGGCGTTTCATAACCCAGGCGGGCGCGGAACGTCAGCGCCTCCGCATCCTTAAGTCCATCCTGTGAAACGCCCTCGTACCGAAGCCGCGTATCCAGAATCCAATGGCCGGTATTGGCGCTCTGCGCTGTCTGCGCCGAAGCTGCGCCGCACCACGTCAGTGCGGCGCCCAATGCGCTGACGGCGATCGTCAACCCTCGAAAATTCGCGCTGTTCATGGAGCCCCCTCTCCCATGCGTGCAAGCATCGCCGCCGCTTTCGGGCAGCCCACCTTGTCAGGCCCGAACGTCACCTGTTCTTCCGCCCAGGCGCGGTCCACGGCGTCGAGGTCATCGGGATCGTCGTCCGGCTCCGCCAACAACGCCTTCAGCGCTTCCGGGTCGCGGCCGGCCGCCGACAGATAAACGAGTGCATCGAAGGCGCCGACATAGATTGCGTTGCGCTTCTTCAATCGTTCACGCAGCGCCTCGATGACATGCGCGGCTTGCGCCAAGAGCGCCGAGGCTTCCGCAGCTGGCTGCAGCGACAGAAACTCGAGGAACACCGGCAGGTGATCCGGCAATTCTCTTGCCGTCAATTCGAGGCCACGGCTCGAATAGAGCTTCAACAACTCCACCATCGCCTGTCCGCGGTCGCGGCTTTCGCCATGCACGTGCTCGTAGAGGTGAAGCGAGAGCGAACGTGTGCGATCGAACAGATCGACGTAACGCGCTTGCGCCTCGTACAGATCGGCGCGCATGAGGTCGTCGGCCAGGGCTGCTATGCGTCGGCGGGTCTTTTCGGGCAGAAGCGCCTCCTGCTCGATCGCGTCCATTGCGGCTGGAAGCGTCGCCATCACCTCGGCGGTTGGGTAATTCAGCAGCACCGACAGCGCACGATAGGTCATCGCCATGCTCAGCTCTCCAATGGATTCTTGGCCGCATGGCGCTTACCGGGACCAAACAGGCCGAGTTCGGAGCGGCCGCCCGACGCTTCGTTGCCGAAGCTGAAGCCGCACGAGCCGCGCAAATAGTAAGCGTCTTCGGCGCCCTCACGATGCGTCGTCGGGATGACGAAGCGATCTTCGTAGTTGGCGATGGCCATCACCTGGTACATGTCTTCGATTGCCTCGGCGGTCAGGTCCACGCGGGCGGCGACTGCGCGATCGATGACGCCATCGATCGTCTTGGCGCGCATGTAGGCGCGCATCGCCAGCATGCGCTCAAGGCCGGCGACGATCGGCGCTTCCTCGCCCGCGGTGAGCAAGTTGGCGAGGTATTTCACCGGAATGCGCAGGCTTTTCACGTCAGGCATGACGCCATCGTGTTCGATCGCGCCGAGTGATGCCGCGGATTGGATCGGCGATAGCGGCGGCACGTACCAGACCATCGGCAGCGTCCGGTATTCCGGATGCAGCGGAAAGGCGACGCGCCAGTCGACCGCCATCTTGTAAACCGGGCTGCGGCGCGCCGCATCGACCCAGGCGTCGGGCACGCCGTCGGCGCGCGCCTGCGCTGCGATCGCCGGGTCGTGGGGATCGAGGAAGACGCCGAGCTGGGCCTCGTAAAGGTCCTTCTCATCGGCGCTGGCGGCCGCCTCGATGCGGTCGGCGTCGTAGAGCAAGACGCCGAGATAGCGAATGCGGCCGACGCAGGTTTCCGAGCAAACCGTCGGTTGGCCGGACTCGATGCGCGGATAGCAGAAGGTGCACTTCTCCGACTTGCCGCTCGACCAGTTGTAATAGATTTTCTTGTACGGGCACGCCGACACGCACATCCGCCAGCCGCGACACTTGTCCTGATCGATCAGGACGATACCGTCTTCTGCGCGCTTATAGATGGCGCCCGACGGACACGCCGCTACGCATGCCGGATTGAGGCAGTGCTCGCACAAGCGCGGCAAGTACATCAGAAACGTGTTCTCGAACTGGCCGTAGATATCCTTCTGCACATTCTCGAAATTGTAGTCCTTCGACCGCTTCGAGAACTCGCCGCCAAGAATCTCTTCCCAGTTTGGTCCCCACTCGATCTTCTCCATGCGCTGGCCGGAGATTTTCGAGCGCGGGCGCGCGGTCGGGAATGCCTGCATTTCGGGCGCGTTCTGCAGATGCGCGTAGTCGAAATCGAACGGCTCGTAATAGTCGTCGATTTCCGGAAGATCTGGATTGGCGAAGATTTTCGCCAGAATCCGCCACTTCGGTCCCATGCGCGGTTCGAGCTTGCCGCTCTTGGTGCGCGTCCAGCCGCCGTTCCAGCGCTTCTGGTTCTCCCACTCGCGCGGATAGCCGACGCCAGGCTTGGATTCGACGTTGTTGAACCAAGCGTATTCGACGCCTTCGCGATTGGTCCAGACATTTTTGCAAGTGACCGAACAGGTATGGCAGCCGATGCATTTGTCGAGATTGAGGACCATGCCGATCTGGGCGCGGATCTTCATTGGCCGCCCTCCGCTTGTTCGAGCGGTTTGTCGAGCCAGTCGACCTTGGTCATCTTGCGTACGATGACAAACTCATCGCGGTTCGAACCGACAGTGCCGTAATAGTTGAAACCGTAGCTCTGGTGCGCGTAGCCGCCGATCATGTGTGTCGGCTTCAGCACCGTTCTCGTCACCGAGTTATGGATACCGCCGCGGCGCTTGGTCAGCTCCGAACCCGGTGTGTTCACGATCTTCTCCTGAGCATGGTACATGAGCGTCATGCCCTCGCGCACGCGCTGAGAGACGACGGCGCGCGCGGTAAGCGCGCCGTTGGCGTTGAACACTTCGATCCAATCGTTGTCCTTGATTCCCGCGCGCGCGGCATCCTTTTCGGACACCCACACGACTGGACCGCCGCGATTGAGCGTCAGCATCAGCAGGTTGTCGGAATAGGTGGAGTGGATGCCCCATTTCTGGTGCGGAGTTATGAAGTTGAGAACGATTTCCTTTTCGCCGTTCGGTTTCTTGTTGTGGAGAGGCGCGACCGTCTTCGTGTCGACGGGCGGCTTGTAGACGCATAAGCCCTCGCCGAATGCGCGCATCCAGAGGTGATCCTGGTAGAGCTGCTGGCGGCCGCTGAGGGTGCGCCATGGGATCAACTCATGCACGTTGGTGTAGCCGGCATTGTAGCAGACCTTCTCGCTTTCCAGTCCGGACCAGATCGGCGATGAGATGATCTTGCGCGGCTGCGCCACCAGATCGCGGAAGCGGATCTTCTCGTCCTCCTTCGGCAGCGCCAGATGCGCGTGCTCGCGACCCGTTTGCTTGGCCAGCGATTCCCACGACTTCACGGCGACTTCGCCATTGGTCTCGGGCGCCAGCATCAGAATGGTTTCGCAGGCGTCGATCTCGGTTTCGATCTTCGGCAGCCCCTTGGTCGGGCCATCAGCGACTTCGCCATTCAGCTGCTTCAGAAGGTCGACTTCGTGCTGGGTGTTCCAGGCGAGGCCCTTGCCGCCGTTGCCGACGTTGCTCATCAATGGCCCGAGCGACGTGAAGCGCCGATAGAGATTGGGATAGTCGCGCTCGATCACGGTGATCTGTGGCGCGGTCTTGCCTGGAATCAGATCGCACTCGCCTTTCCACCAATCCTTGACGTCGACCGGCTGCGCCAGTTCGGCGGCGCTGTCGTGCTGAATGGGCGTCAGCACCACGTCCTTTTCGACGCCGAGCACCTCGCCGCAGACATCGGAGAAGCCTTTGGCGATCGCCTTGAAGATGTCCCAGTCCGACTTGCATTCCCACACGGGATCCACCGCGGCCGTCAGCGGATGAATGAAGGGGTGCATGTCCGATGTATTGAGATCGTTCTTCTCATACCATGTCGCGGTCGGCAAAACGATGTCGCTGTAAACCGCCGTGGTCGACATGCGGAAATCGAGGGTGACCAGAAGATCGAGCTTGCCTTCGGGCGCTTCGTCTCGCCACTTCACCTCGATGGGCTTGCGCCGGCCGGTCTGTCCCAAATCCTTGCCGAGCACGCCGTTCGAGGCGCCGAGCAGGTGCTTCAAGAAGTATTCGTGCCCTTTGCCGGATGAGCCGAGCAGATTTGAGCGCCAAACGAACATGTTGCGCGGCCAGTTCGCCGGATCGTCAGGATCCATGCAGCTCATTTCGAGCCGCTTGGCCTTGAGTTCCCGTACTGCATAGTCGCGCGGGTCGACGCCTTCACGCGCCGCGGCGCTCGCTACCTCCAGCGGATTGGTCCTGAGCGCCGGCGCCGATGGCAGCCAGCCCATGCGCTCGGCTTTGGCGTTGTAGTCGATGAACGTCGCTCCCCAATCGCCGTCGGGAGCTGTCGGCGACAGGATTTCCTTCACATCGAGCGTTTCGTAGCGCCATTGATCGGAGTGGGCGTAGAAGAAGCTAGTGGAATTCTGCTGACGCGGTGGGCGCGCCCAATCGAGCGCGAAGGCGAGCGGTGCCCAACCGGTTTGCGGCCGCAGTTTCTCCTGCCCGACATAGTGCGACCAGCCCCCGCCGGATTGGCCGACGCAGCCACACATGGCGAGGAGATTGATGACCCCGCGATAGTTCATGTCCATGTGGTACCAATGGTTCATCGCCGCGCCGATGATCACCATCGAACGGCCATTGGTCTTTTCGGCGTTGGCGGCGAAGCCGCGCGCCACAGCGATCACCTGCTCGCGCGGCACGGTCGTGACCTTTTCGGCCCAGGCCGGCGTATAGGGCTCAAGGTCGTCATAGCCCTTTGGCATATGCTCGCCGCCGAACCCTTGATCGACGCCGTAATTGGCGAGGAAGAGGTCATACACGGACGCGACGAGCGTCTCGCCGTCCTTCAATTGCAGGCGCTTTACCGGAACGCGCCGCATCAAGGTGTCGGGATGGTCGGTTGACGCGAAACCGTTGGCGGCGCTGTTGGCGAAATATGGGAACAGCACTTCGGCGACGTCGTCATGCGCTCCCTTGAGACCGACGCGCAGCTTCACGTCGACGCCTTCGGCTGATTTCTCTTCCAGATTCCACTTGCCCTGCTCGCCCCAACGGAAGCCGATCGAGCCAGTGGGCACGCAAGGCCGGCCGGTGGCCTCGTCGATGCCAATCGTCTTCCAGTCGGGATTGTTCTGCTGACCGAGCGCATCGGCAAAGTCAGAGGCGCGCAAGAGCCGTCCGGGCACGTAGCGCCCGTCCTTCTTTATCAGCCTCACCAGCAGCGGCATGTCGGTGTAGCGGCGGATGTAGTCCTGGAAGTACGGAACTTGCCGATCGCGGTGGAATTCCGTCAGCACCACGTGTCCCATCGCCATGGCGAGCGCGGCGTCGGTGCCCTGCTTCACCGAAATCCAGAGATCGGCGAATTTCGACGCCTCTGAATAGTCGGGACAAATGACGACGGACTTCGTGCCCTTGTAGCGCGCCTCGGTGTAGAAGTGCGCGTCCGGCGTACGCGTCTGAGGAACGTTGGAGCCCCATACGAGGATGAAGCCCGAATTGTACCAATCAGCGGATTCCGGAACGTCGGTCTGCTCGCCCCAAGTCTGCGGACTCGCCGGCGGCAGATCGCAATACCAATCGTAGAACGAACCGCAGGCGCCGCCCAAGAGCTGCAAATAGCGCGCGCCGGCCGCATACGAGATCATCGACATGGCGGGAATCGGCGAGAAACCGAACACGCGGTCGGGTCCGTACCGCCTCACCGTGTAGGCGTTGGCGGCGCCGATAAGCTCGGTAACCTCGCTCCAGCTCGCACGCACGAGTCCCCCCGACCCGCGCATCGACGTGTAGGTTCTGCGCTTGGCCGGGTCTTCCACGATGGAGGCCCACGCCTTGACCGGCGAGAGCGTCCGGCGCGCTTCGCGCCACAGCTTCATCAACCGGCCGCGCACCATCGGGTACTTCACCCGATTGCCCGAATAGAGATACCAGGAATAGCTCGCGCCGCGCGCGCATCCGCGAGGCTCGTGATTGGGCAGGTCCGGACGCGTGCGCGGATAGTCGGTTTGTTGCGTCTCCCACGTAACGATGCCGCCCTTCACATAGATCTTCCAGGAGCACGAACCCGTGCAATTCACGCCGTGCGTCGAACGCACGATTTTGTCGTGCTGCCAGCGACGCCGGTACGCTTCTTCCCATGCCCGGTCCTCATCGTTGGTCACGCCGTAACCGTCCGAGAACAGCTCGGTCTTGCGTGCGAAGAATGTCAGGCGATCCAGTGTGTGACTCATCGTAGCGCTTGCTCTCTATCGAACTGCGAATGGCCGGGGGGCGACCGAGCGCCCTTCCACATCAAACAACACGCCGCCCTTGCGCACGTAA
>JAFEDV010000247.1 GCA_018241475.1 Pseudomonadota bacterium
CAGATCGGTGAGCCAGGTCACCAGCACCGATGACGCCACGGCGGGATCGAAGCCCAGACGCTGCAGGCCGATCGGAATCAGGCTTCCGGCCAGTCCTGCGCAGAAGAGATTGACAAGCACGCCCAGTCCCGACGCCAACGCCAGGCCGGGATTGTTGAACCAGACGCCGACCACGGCGCCGAGTGCGACCGCGACAATCACGCCGTTGAGCACGCCGGTCATGGCTTCTCGCACCACAAAACGCGCGGCGTTCACCGCCGTCAGCTGGCGCGAGGCGATGGCGCGCACGGCGACGGCAAGCGCCTGCGTGCCGGCATTGCCGCCTACCGACGAAACGATCGGCAGGATGATGGCGAGTTGCACCAATTGGTTTATCGATCCCTGAAAGAACGCAATCACCACCGAAGCCGTCATTTCAGTGGCCAGATTGACGATCAGCCACGGCGCCCGCGCCCGCACGCTGCGTGGAAGGGTATCGCTCTGGCTCGCCTCGCTGACGCCTGACAGCTTCAGCAAGTCCTCTTCGCCTTCCTCCTGGATGACGTCGACGATATCGTCGACCGTCACCATGCCGGTCAGCCGCCCCGCATCGTCGACGACCGGCGCCGAGGCTAGGTGATACTTCTGGAAGGTCTGTGCGACCTCTTCCTGGTCCATCTCGGGGCGGACCAGCGTCAACGGCGCACGCATGATTTGCGTCAGCGGCGTATCCCGCTTCGATCGAAGCAGCTGCGACACGCGCACCGCCCCGGTAGGACGCATGGCCGCATCCACCACGTAGATTTCAAAGAATTCGTCCGGCAGTTCGGCCGAATCCGCCCGCATCCGGTCGATCACGTCGCCAACCTTCGCTCCCTCCGGCGCAGCGACGTATTCGCGCTGCATGAGGCGTCCGGCGGTCTCCTCGTCGAACGACAGCGCTTCCTCTACCGCGAGGCGGGTGTCTTCGTCGGCGGCGGCCAGCACGGCGCCCAGTTGCTTCTCGTCGATGTCGCCGGCGACGGCGGCGGCGTCGTCGGTGTCGAGTTCGTCCAGCGCCCGTCCGACATAAGCGGCCGGAAGCTCCGGCAGGATTTCTTCCCGCCGCTCAGTGGACAGTTCGGCCAGAAACTCCGCCGGCAGGTCCTTGCCCACCATGCGCGCGATGGTGAGCGCGGTCTCCAGAGGCACGTGCTCGATCACGTCGGCGAGGTCGGGCGTGCCGAGGGGCGTGAGCAACCGGCGCAGCAGCGGCGCGTCATGATCGCCCGCTGCGCCCACGACGCGGGCGATGAAATTCACATCTTCGGACGGAGTGCGGCGCACCTCTTCGGCGGCCGCCGTGGTTTCTTCGTTCGTCATGGCGGCCACTTCGGCAACGGAGGGGAAGTCGCCTCCCCAAGACGCCGCGTTGCGCGTCCAGTCAAGCCCTGAATTCGCGACGGACAAGCGCACTCTGCGCGTGAGCCCAAGTTTGCGCTCTATGTCGCGGCCCGGTTCCGACCTCGTACTCGCGTTCACGAACGCGCCTGTCTTTGGTCGAAGATCACGCGCCAATACCATCAACGCCAGCCGTGATGACGCGGCGCGATGGGGTTCGTTCGGCTGAAATCGGTGAGGGCGGAGGTCGCGAGCCTCCCGGGTCTTGTTTGGCGCGGGGGCCTCTGCTACCCCCCGCCCTCGTCCTACCGAAGCGGGCATTGCGGCCCGCGTCTGAAGTGCGCTCGTGGCGGAATTGGTAGACGCACCAGCTTGAGGTGCTGGCGAGTAACATCGTGGAGGTTCGAGTCCTCTCGAGCGCACCAGCTCTCGGCGGCGCGAAGCGCCCTACTGGCTCATCGCCTCGGAAATATCCAGTTCGGCGGCCTGAAGGCGGTCGCCGGCAGGCGCACCGATCCAGATGTCGTACTGGCCGCTCTGTGGGTGGTTGAACCGGAGCGAAGGGTTGCGTCCGTTCGCGCCGCTATTGTCGTCGCAGTACCAGCCGCCCTCCGGGCCGTGTACGACCAGCGTCGTGTCTGCATCGGACGCCGCCGAAATGATCAGCGGCAGCGCGCCGGCGCTGAAGATGATGCGCAAATCCGGCGCGCTGGCGATGAATCCCTTGCATGCGGGATTGATGCTTTGCGCGTCGATTGAACCGCCGGCGCGCACCTCGACAGTGAACGGATCGGGCCGGAATCCCGAAGCAAGGGTCGTGGTCCCGTAACTTGGATCGAGATCGACGTTCTGCGCGGCAGCCGGCGCACAGATGGCAATCGCCGCCGCCAGCATCATCCCAGTCCGCCGCATGCCCGCACTCCTCGGTAGCGAACAGATCATCAGATGCGGCCGCGGTCCAGCCCGCACGACAGGGGGCTGAAGCGGTGTTGCGCTTCAGCCCCGCGCCTCGACCGGCGCCTATTGGCTGGTCAACTCGGAGATGTTGAGCTGAGCGTTCTGCAGCGCCGAATTGCCGTAGGTACCGATCCAGATGTCGTACTGGCCGCTGGCGGGATGCTCGAAGCGCAGCGACGGGTTCATGTTGTTGCCGCCGTCGTCGTTGCAATACCAGCTGCCGTCCGGCCCGTTCACGACCAGCGTCGTATCGGCATTGGAGGCGACCGAGATGATCAGCGGCAGCGAGCCTGCCGGGTATTGCAGGCGCGCATCGGGAGCGTCGGCAATGAAGCCCGTGCAGCTTTGGTTGATCGTGCGCGCATCGATGCTGCCGCCCGACTGCACCGCGCCGACCCACGGATCGGGCTCGAAACCGGTGCGAAGCGCGACCGTGCCGTAGGTTGGATTGAGGTTGAAATGCTGTGCGTTGGCCGCTCCTGCGGTCAGCGCCGTGATCATCGCAGCGGCGGCAAGCATTCGTACAATGGACATCATGAATATCCCCGTTCGCGCGCCGAAGATTGGTCGCGCGGGCGGCAACGTCGCCGCCTTCAACTGAACCGCAAATGATGAAAGGCAATTTGGGCCGGCTCCCCGGGGGCGCGCCACGCCGTCGGACGCCGCTACGCCGCGGCGTTGAACTCGTGCACGTCCGCCGGCTCGGTAACGGTGATGCAAAGCCGGTCGCCCTGAATGGTGATCTCCCCGCGGGCAATCGGATGCCCAGCCGCGAGAATCCACAATTGGTCGCTTTCATTGGTGTCGAGCGGGATCACCGCTCCCCGGCCCATCCGCAGCAATTGCTGCATCGGCATCCGGCAGCGGCCCAGGAGCACGGCTACTTCGATATCGACATGCTGGACCTGGGTTTTATCGGACAATGGCGCGCCCCATCTGATTCTGCGCTAGTCCATCCTGAAAGGGTTGCGAGCACGTGAACGACGCAGACGCCATCGGCTGGATTGTGACGCCGGGCCTCGTCCCCTACGAGCCGGCTGTGAAGGCCATGGAGGCCAGGGCTGCCGCGATCGCCGCTGGCGAAGCCGGCGAACTCGTTTGGCTCTTGGAACATCCTCCACTCTACACCGCGGGCGTTTCGGCCAAGCCCGGGGACCTGCTCGTGCCCGACCGCTTCCCGGTGTTCCAAACCGGACGCGGCGGCCAGTTCACCTATCACGGCCCCGGCCAGCGCGTGGCCTACGTGATGATCGACCTGCGCAAGCGTGGGCGCGATGTGACCAAGTTCGTCGCCGATCTTGAGCGCTGGCTGATCGGCGCGCTGGCGCGCTTCAACGTGACGGGCGAAGTGCGCGAAGGCCGCGTTGGCGTGTGGGTGGAACGCAAGGGGCCGGGCTGGTCGCGCGAGGACAAGATCGCCGCGATCGGCGTGCGGCTGCGCAAATGGGTCAGCTTCCACGGCATCGCCTTCAACGTCGAACCAGACCTCGAGCATTTCTCCGGCATCACGCCGTGCGGCATCTCCGCGCCGCAATTCGGCGTGACAAGCCTGGTCGACCTTGGCTTGCCGGTGACGATGGGCGACGCGGACGCCGCGCTGCGGGCGTCGTTTGAAGATGTGTTCGGCCCCGTGCGCGATGCGCCATTCCCGGAATTCGCGCAGCAGCTGGAGCGCATGACATGAGCGAGAGTTATTGGTTCAGGCAACGCCGCTACGGCCTTGGCGCGTTCCCGGCAAACTGGAAGGGCTGGGCCTTCATCGGAGCGTACGTCGTGCTGCTCACCGGCGTGATGTCATGGCTCACCGCCGATACGCACGATCGGCACGCGCATCCGCTCGCTGCTGTCGGCATCTCGATCGCGATGACCATCGTGTTCGTCTATGTCTGCTGGATCAAAACCGAAGGCGGCTGGCGCTGGCGCTGGGGCGACGACGACCGTCGCTAGATCAGAGCGCAC
The DNA here is from genome assembly GCA_018241475.1 of Pseudomonadota bacterium. Classification (GTDB taxonomy): domain Bacteria; phylum Pseudomonadota; class Alphaproteobacteria; order Caulobacterales; family Aquidulcibacteraceae; genus Vitreimonas. The sequence continues at coordinate 4,276 of JAFEDV010000247.1, forward strand.
CGCGTTCGTATCGAATCGCCGCGCCTCCGCCGCCGCGTCGCCATAAGCTTCAACCTGAAACGAACGCGCTCTAGTCGTCGCCGGCATAGAGCGCCCAGGCGCTCGCCAAGTCCTGCACGATGTGGCCAAGCGATTTGTACGCGGTGATCTCTTCCGGCGAGCGGCGGCCTTCGACCTTTCCCGACAGCACTTCGCCGATCTCGCCGACGATGTGATCGTCGCTGATCAGGCCAGCTTTCTTCGCATTCAAGAATTCTGCGCCCTGTGCAATGACACCCTCACGGCTGTCCACAAAGAGGCGTGCGCGTGTGACCGTGTCATTGTCGACCTCGACCGGCCCCGCATAGCTCGAACCGACAATGTTGATATGGGCGCCAGGCCGCAGCCACTTGCCTTCCATGATCGGCTCATGCGCTGAGGTCACCGTGCAGACGATGTCGGCATCCACCACCGCGACGCGCGTCGTCGGCGCGACAACCGTTTCAAGGTTCAACTCGCCGCGCACATGATCCGCCAGCTTCTGTGCGCGCTCCGGCGAACGTCCCCACACCACGAGCGTTTCGATCGCGCGAACCTCGGCGATGGCGCGCGCGTGGGTGATCGCCTGTTCGCCAGTTCCGAGGATCGTCAACCGCTTCGCATCCTTGCGCGCCAGCGCATCCGTCGCCACAGCGCTCGCGGCGCCGGTGCGGATCGCTGTGATCTCACCGGCATGCAGTAAGCAAACGGGTTCACCACCATCGGGTTCAAACAACAACACCACGCCTTGATGCGATTGTTTGCCCTTGGCGGCGTTGTCCTTGAACACAGAGAGGACCTTCGCGCCGAACGCCTCGTGCGCGCCGAGCGCACCCGGCATCACGCCGAACAGCCTCCCCTCCGACAGTGGCAGGATCGAACGCAGCAATTGCTTGGTTTCGCCCATCGAGAACGCGATCATGGCGTCGCGCACGATGGGAATGCAGCGCTCGTAGGTGAGCCGGCGGGCGATTTCGTCGCGGTCGATGTGGCGCATGGCGAGGTTCTACGCTTCCCGGCCAAGCCTGCGAAGACGCCGAGCAGGGTTCCATTTTTCCGCCAAGCTGCGGCCAACGCAGTTCGCTGCGACGATGGACCCCAGCCCTCGCTTCGCTCGGCCGGGGAGCGTATGGAGGCTCAATGTCTGCTCTCCAGCCTGTCCGCCCGATCACGCTCGATGAAATCAGGGCCGCGCGCGAACGCACCAAGGGCGTCGTGCTGCGCACGCCGCTGGTGAAGCTCGACACCGGCAAAGGCGGCCCCGACATCCGCCTGAAGCTCGAAAACCTGCAGCCCACCAACGCCTACAAAATTCGCGGCGCCGTCAACGCCGTCGCCATGTTGAGCGATGAAGCAAAAAAGCGCGGCGTCTGGACCATCAGCGCCGGCAATGCCGGCCAGGGCGTGGCCTACGCTGCGCGCGCGGCGGGCGTGCCGTGCAAGGTCGTGGTTATCGACACCGCCCCACAAGCCAAGATCGACCGCATGCGCGCGCTGGGCGCCGAACTCATCCCCACGCCGTTCGAGGTATGCTGGCGCGCGCTCGAAGAGCACGCCTTTCCCGGCATGGACGGCACGCTGGTGCATCCGTTCGACGACCATAACTTCATCGCCGGTCACGCCGCCATCGGGCTCGAAATCCTCGAAGACGAGCCGAACGCCAAAACCATCATCTGCGCCATCGGCGGCGGCGGCCTCATCACCGCCGTCGGCAG
>JAFEDV010000248.1 GCA_018241475.1 Pseudomonadota bacterium
CATCGCGCTCGCGCTTCAGCGCATCCGACATCTCTTCGCTTGACTGGCGCGATGCGAAGACCGCCTCGTTGAAGAGCGCCGCGTTGCGCTGCGCCATGGTTTCCAGCTGCGCCAGCCGGTCGAGGGCGGTCGAGACCGCGTCGTTGAGCGTCTCGATTTCGGTTTTCACCGTATCGGACAGGCGGCGCCCGTCGTCTTCGCCGGCTTCGAACGGGGCGCGGTTTTGCTGGGCCAGACGCGTCAGTTCGCCGGTAAGCCGGCGCGCCTTCAGCGCCTCTCCGGCAGCCGAGGCGCTCACCCAGAAGAGCAGGGCCGGGCCGAATGCGAGCGCAATGAGCCCGGCTTGCATGGCCGGGTCCATGGTCATGACGTTGTGAAGACCGAAATAGGAGATCGGGCCGCCGATGGCGCCGGCGATCCAGACGAGCGCGGCGAGACCGCCGGTAAAGCCCGCCCAGGAAAAGCCGGTCTTGACCTTGCGCGGCGCGGTTTCGGCGTCGTACTCGCGCACGGCCGGCTCGGGGTGGGCTTCCTCGGCGTCGTCCGCGGCATCGGCCGCGGTGTCTTCTACGACATCATTGAATTCTTCTTGGACAGGGGTGTCGTCGGTGGTTTCGAGATCGCCGAACACCTCGAACGGATCGCGTTCGTCCTTTTCCTCGTCTCCGAAATACATGGCGCAAACACTCCGCGCCCGGCACGGTTTGCGGGCGTTAACGCCATCGGCTGCAACGGCCGTGCCAGCCAGGCGAGTAGGCTTCGCGCGTCGCGCTTGCTCCAGTTTGGCGCAAAGAGGAGCGCGCCGCCGCGCGTAGGGCGTGCGCTTAAGGTTAGTCGTGCGCCGCGGCGGCGCCGGTCGACACAACCATTAACCTTAACGGCGCTTAGCACCATTTCACCGGCATTGGCGACCATCAGCGTCGCCAAACAGGGCTCGGCCAGCAGCCGGACTGCGAGGCACTGCCTTCGCAGGTTGCGCGGACCCCGATAGAAGTGCTTGCCCTGTCTTTGGAGTGCGGAACATGGAGGGCCGGCAAACGGCGGCCAAGCGCCAAGCGCGGCGCGCCATCTCTCGTGACCCGGCAGCGCGCGAGCTCGATGTGCTGGTCGCCGAAATCCGCGCCTGCCGCGTCTGCGCCGGCGCGCTGCCGCACGAGCCGGCGCCGGTGATCTGGGTGAATGCCGAGGCGCGCATCCTGATCGCCGGCCAGGCGCCCGGCCGGCGCGTGCATGAAAGCGGCGTGCCGTGGAACGATCCGTCTGGAGACCGCTTGCGCGACTGGATGCAGCTTGATCGCGACGCCTTCTACGATCGCCGCAATGTCGCCGTCGCCGCGATGGGCTTCTGTTATCCGGGCACGGTCGGCGGCGCCGACCTGCCGCCGCGCCGCGAGTGCGCGCCGCTGTGGCGCCCGCGCCTGCTGCCGCTGCTTGGGAACGTGCGCCTCACGCTGCTTGTCGGCGATTACGCGCAGAAATATCATCTGCGTGGGAAAGAGAAGCCGACGCTCGGCGAAACCGTCCGCGCCTGGCGCGAATATCCAAGCGATATCGTGCCGCTGCCGCATCCGTCCTGGCGCAACACCAGTTGGCTCAAGCGCAACCCGTGGTTCGAAAAAGAATTGCTGCCGGTGCTGCGCCGCCGCGTAAAAGCCGCATTGGCTTAGCTTGGAATCGGCTGCAACAATCGGCTGCACAGGGGCGCAATGCGGTCCACACGACGTAATGTCTTCGGCGGTCTCTTGGCGACCGCGACCGCCGCGTGCCTGCCGACGGTGCAGCGCCGGCAATCGCCGCTCACCGGATTTCAGGGTCCGCGCTTCGATGTCGAAGCGCATCGCTTCATATCTTTCGACGGGGCGCCGCTCGGCTTGAGCGCCTGGCTGCCGCCTGATGGTCGGCAACCGAGCGCCGTCATCATCGGCCTGCATGGCATGAACGATTACAGCGAGGCGACCTTCTATCTGATGGGCCCGTGGTTCGCCTCGCGCGGCATCGCGCTTTATGCCTACGACGCGCGTGGCTTCGGCCGCTCGCCGGAGCGCGGCGTGTGGGGCGGCCAAGCCCTGATGACCGAAGACCTGCGCACCGCGGTCAATCTCGCGCGGCAAATGTATCCCAATGCGACGCTTGCGGTGGTTGGCGATTCCATGGGTTCGGCGGAAGCGATCGCAACCTTCGGCGCGCCGAACCCGCCGCACATCGATCGCCTCATTCTCACCGCGCCCGCGGTGTGGGGCTGGTCGACCTTGCCGGAAGCCTATGCGGTGACGCTCTGGATGGCGGCGCACACGTTCCCGTGGCAGGCGGTGCAGCCGCCGCGCGGCGTGGTCAGACACATCACCCCGTCCGACAACGTCGACATGCTTCGGCACATCGGCCGCGACCGCAACATGCTGTTCACCACGCGCATCGACGCCCTCTACGGGCTCGTCAGCCTGATGGAGACGGCTTCCAAGCGCACCGCCAATCTGCGAGGCGACGTCGCCTTCCTCTACGGCGCACACGATCAGATCATCCCGCGCGCGTCCGCCGTGCGCGCCGCGAGCCGTCTGCCGCCGAGCGCTCGAACCGCGGTCTATCCCGACGGCTACCACATGCTCATCCGCGATCCTGGGGCGCCGTTCCCATCCCAGGCGGCGCCCTTGCGGCCCGAGCCCTCTCATACCGCTCCCGAAACTCACATCGCTCAAGCAAATCGTTAACG
>JAFEDV010000249.1 GCA_018241475.1 Pseudomonadota bacterium
CGCTCCTTGATGATCGGATGGGGATTTTGGCCGGCGATGGCTTCGACGCAGATGATGCCTTCGTGGCTGGCCTTGTGCGCCAGCCACGGGCCGCCGGTGACGTCGCCGATGGCGTAGAGGCCGGCGATGTTGGTTTTGCCGTAGCCATCGGTGACGATGTGGCCCTTCTCGACCTTGCAGCCCAAAGCTTCGAGGCCGAGGTTCTCGACATTGCCAGCGATGCCGACGGCGACGATGGCGTGCGAGGCAGTGAGCGTTTCGGTTTTGCCGCCGGAGACGATCTGCGCTTCGACGCCGCTCTCGGTCGCTTTCACTGCCTTCGCTTCGGTGGAGGTGAGGATTTTCATCCCCTCCTTCTCGAAGCGCTTCTTGGCGAATGCGGAAATCTCTTCGTCCTCGACCGGCAAGATGCGGTCGAGCAATTCGACGACGGTCACCTTGACGCCAAACGCGGCGTAGAAGGACGCAAACTCGATGCCGATGGCGCCTGAGCCAAACACGAGAAGCGACTCTGGCCATTCCGGCGGCGTCATTGCTTCGCGATAGGTCCAGATGCGCTTGCCGTTGCTCTTCAAGCCTGCAGCCGGAATCTCACGCGCACGCGCGCCGGTGGCGAGGATGACGTGCTTGGCGTCGTACGGCGCATCCGCGCCGTCCTTGCTTTTCACAACGACTTTCGGCGCTTCCGCGCCCTTCTCCAGCCGCGCTTCGCCCTCGACCACACTGATCTTGTGCTTCTTCATCAGGAAACCGACGCCCTTCGACAGGCGATCGGCGACGCCGCGCGAGCGTTTCACGACAGCGGCGGAGTCAAACTTCACACCTTCAGCGCTGAGCCCGAACTCCTTGGCATGTTGGAAATTGCGATAGACTTCCGCCGAGCGCAGCAACGCCTTGGTTGGGATGCAACCCCAGTTGAGGCAGATGCCGCCGAGCTTGTCGCGTTCGACGATGGCGGTTTTCAAACCGAGCTGTGAGGACCGAATGGCGGTTACATAGCCGCCGGGGCCGGAACCGATCACGATGACGTCGAAGGATGTGGTCATGTCGAAAGGGAATAGGGCAGTAAGGCAATAAGGCAATATGTTGGAATTGCAGGCCCCTACTGCCCTATTGCCCTACTCCCTTATTGCCCTCCAGCAACGCCGAAGGCGTTGCGCACACCATCCACCACGAATTGCGCCGCCAGCGCCGCGAGCAGAATGCCGAAGATGCGGGTGAGCATGTTGGCGACCGTCTGGCCCATGAGCTTGGCCAGCGGTTCGGCGACCAGGAACGCGATGAGGCACAGGATGAGGTTCATCGCCATCCCGGAGAGCACCAGCGCGCGCTCCATCGGATCGCCGTGCTGGGCGAAGAACAGCATGATCGAGGCGATCGCGCCTGGGCCGGAGATAAGCGGGATGGCGAGCGGGAAGACGGAAATGTCATCCTGATGGCCCGGATGCTCCGCCTGATGAGCCGCCACCTCCTCCGCACGCTCCTCGCGCCGTTCGCCGCGCTTTTCGAACAGCATGTCGACCGCAATCAGGAACAGCAGCAGGCCCCCGGCGATGCGGAACGCGTCGATGCTGACGCCCAGATGCTCGAGCAACCACGCGCCGCCGAATGCGAACGCTAGTAGGATGCCCGTGGCGATGGCGATCGCCTTCCAGGCCATATAGCGCCGCCAGGCCGGCGCCATCTGCGCCGTCATGGTCGCAAACATTGGCGCCATGGCCACCGGATCGATGGCCACGAAGAAGGTCACGAACGAGGCGAGCAGCAGCGACAGCATTGATCCCGCTTAACCGATTCACCGCTTCTTTACGCCGAAACTATCCGCGGGTACGGCCTTTCTTAAGCCTGTTCGTCCAACGTCGCGTGCGTGAGAGCAAGCATGTTCGGCGATGCGAACACCATTCTCCGGGTCCTGGTGGCGGACCACCGGCCCTATCAACGGCGCCTGGTGGCCGATGCGCTGCGCGCCGCCGAGCGGGTCGATGTCGGCTACGCCGAGACCGGCGAGCAATGCCTGGTCGCCCTCGCCTACTTCCAGCCCGACATCCTGATCGCAGACTGGGATCTCGACGGCGGCCAGGGTCTGCACCTCGTGCGTCGCCTCAGGTCCGGCGAGGCGGGAGACGCATATCGCAAGCTTTCGTTCATCATAGTCGCCACCCATCACAGCGCCGGCGACGTCGAGCGTGCACGCAACGCCGGCGTCGACGAGTTCGTGCTGCGGCCATTTTCGACCTTCACTCTCGCCAAGCGCATCCAAGAACTGCGGGTCCGCAAACGGGACTTCATCGAGAGTGCGAACTATGTGGGGCCCTGCCGCCGTCGGCGCTCGGATCCGCACTATAGCGGCCCGCGCCGGCGGTTGTTCGACAGCGCCGACAGAAGCGCGGACGCGCCGGAGGTGCAAATTCGTAAAGGCTTGGCGCGCATGTATGTAGAGCGTATCGCCATGCTGGTGCGCGACGCGACTGACAATCCGGATGGCATGCGCGATGTCTGCCTGGCCTGCGCGCAATTGAGCGCGCTGGCCTCCGACATGAAGGATCGCCTGTTGATCTCAGCAGCCGCTTCCCTTTTCGGCTACGCGAAGGGCGTTGGCGCCGGCGCCGAGCTCGATGGCGAGGTGGTGCAGGCGCACTTGGACGCCATCGTGCAATTGGCCGAACTCCCAAATGCAAAGGCCGACCTGCGCCAAACTGTGACGCAGCAGCTGAACGTCATGGTGAGCAGGAAGCTGCGCCAGGTCGGCAAGGCCGCCTAGCGTCCCTTCCGAAGGACCTAGATCAAGCGACGCAAATGCTAGGAGATCGGCTCCTTGCGCTGTGTCTCCATAACGCGATCGAACGCCGTCCAGTCGGCGAAGTAGGCGGACTGCAAATTGCGCGGTCGCCAGCGGACGCCGCCGGTGGAAACGATGAGCTCGCCGATCAGCACGCCATCGTCGGCGCGCACTTCAAAGCGCGGTGCGGTCTCCTCGCGCGAGATTTCGGCTTTGCCGATGGACATCAGGACTTGGGGCATGGCTCGCCTTCCGTCGGCTTGCGACGTTATACTGAAGCTTTAGGTGCGCGTCGTTCCGTCGCTTGACAAGCCTTGCGACCAGGATCATGTGCCCGCGTTCGCGCGGCTCCATGAGCCGTGTGCAGCACAGGAAACACACTCAATGCCCAGCGACAGTCACAGTCGATTGTCCTTGCCGTCGCGGACGAGCGCGGGCTGAGCACGGGTTGGCTCACCTCGCCGCGACGGCGGATCGAGAAGGTGAGCAATGGAAATCAAGACCATTCGCGGGCCGAACGGTGCGCATGCCGACGTTGGCGCCGAACACGTCGCTGATACCGTCGCCCGTATCAATGAACTGGAGTCCGACGCGGCTATCGCCGCCGTCGCAAATCTTCCCGTCGAGCGCGCAGTCGAGGTGTTCGATCGGCCCGAGTTCATGCGTGCCGGCGAAATCATCATGGATCTGCCGGAGGCGATGGGCGGGCAGATCCTCAAGGGCATGTCCGCGGACCGCGCCGCAGACACGCTGCGTGAACTCGATGGCGCCGACCGATCGCAGCTTCTGCTGAGGGTCGATTTCGAGACCGCATCATCGCTCAAGCAGCTGCTCACCTATCCGGAAGGCACTGCGGGCAGCCTCATGACGACCGAGTTCGTCAGCGTGCCCGCCACGAGCACGGCGGCCCAGACGCTCGATCACATTCGCGAAGTCGCTCGCTCGCGGGAGACCATTTACGCCATTCTCGTGCTCGATCCTGTAACGCGGGCGCTGACGCGCGTAGTCACTTTGCGTCAGCTGATCTCGGCCGAGCCAGACGCCTCCATCATGACGGTGGGCGTGGATCGCGCGCCGATTGTCGTTGCAGCTGACACCACGCGCGACGAGGTCTCGCGGCTGATCTCCATCCACGATCTGTTGGCGGTTCCGGTGCTGAACTATCGCCACCAGCCGCTGGGCATCGTGACGGTAGACGACGTGATCGACGCCATTGTCGCCGAGAGCAGCGCCGACGTCGAACGCTTCGGCGGCGTCGAGGTGACGACCGAGCCTTATATGCAGATAGGCTTCCTGCAGATGATCAGGAAACGTGCTGGTTGGCTCTGCGCGCTCTTTCTGAGCGAGATGCTAACGGCGAGCGCCATGCAACATTTCGCGGACGAGCTGCAGCGGGCCGTCGTGCTGACCCTGTTCATTCCCCTGATCATGAGTTCCGGGGGCAATTCAGGCTCACAAGCCACGTCCCTGCTCATTCGCGCTCTGGCGCTGAATCAGCTCCGGCTCCGTGATTGGTGGCGAGTAGCGCTGCGCGAGCTGCCAACCGGCGCTGCGCTCGGCGCGATTCTCGGCGTCATCGGCATGGCCCGCATCACGCTCTGGCAGGCGGCCGGTTTCTTCGATTATGGCGTGCATTGGCAGCTCGTGGCTCTGACCGTCGGCGTCGGACTGGTCGGGATCGTCACGTTCGGTTCGATTTCAGGCGCGATGCTGCCGTTTGCGCTGAAGCGCTTGGGGTTCGACCCAGCGAGCGCGTCCGCACCTTTCGTCGCGACGTTGGTGGATGTGACCGGCCTGATAATCTATTTCAGCGTCGCGCTCGTTATTCTGCATGGCACGCTGCTGTGAGGCGTCACAATAACATCGCCATCGGATCCTCGATGAAGCTGCGGAACGCTTTCAGGAACGCCGCGCCCAATGCGCCATCGACGACACGGTGATCGCAGGTGACGGTGACGCTCATCACCGTGGCGATGGCGAGCGCGTCGTTGCGGACGACCGGGCGTTTGTCGCCGGCGCCGATCGACATGATCATGCCGTGCGGTTCGTTGATGATGGACGCGAAGCTCTTGATGCCGAGCATGCCCATGTTCGAGATCGAGAAGGTGCCGCCCTGATATTCTTCCGGCTTCAGCTTCTTGTCCTTGGCGCGCTTGGCGAGGTCGGCCATTTCGTGGCTGATCTGGGCAAGGCCCTTGGTCTCCGCCTGCCAGATGATCGGCGCAATCAGGCCGTGCGGAACCGCGACGGCGACCGCGATGTCGGCGTGATGATGCTGGGCGATGCCGTCGGGCGTGTAGCTGGCGTTGGATTCAGGCACGAGCTTGAGCGCCAAGGCGGCGGCCTTGATGCACATGTCGTTGACGGAGATTCTCACGCCGGAATCGCCGAAGCGCTTGTTGATCTCGCCGCGGGCTTTGAGCAGCGCATCAATCTCGATGTCGATGGTGAGCGGGAAATGCGGCACGTCGCGGAATGACTCGGTCATGCGCTTGGCGATGGTCTTACGCATCAGGTCGAGCGGCACGAGATCGTACGTCCCGGGGCGGATGCCTTGGCTTTCGAGCGACTTGAATGGCGCGGGGGCGCGCTGTGGCGCAGACGGCTGCGTGAGCGCGCGCGATTCTTGCGGCTGCTGCACGCGCCCGTATGGCGATTTGAGCGCCGCTTCGATGTCACTCTTCACGATGCGGCCGTTGGGGCCGGAGCCGCGCAGACCTGAGAGATCGATGCCGCCTTGTTGTGCGAGGCGCTTGGCCAACGGTGATGCAAGCACGCGCCCTCCTCCCCCTTGTGGGGAGGAGGTAGGGGGTGAGGGGCGATCCGAAGAGGGCGATGATGTTGAGGTTGGCGCCGGGGCGTTGTTGGCGGTGGTGCTC
>JAFEDV010000024.1 GCA_018241475.1 Pseudomonadota bacterium
ACCTCAAGGATCCGCCTGACTCGCAGGGCCTGGAGGCCGTCATTTCGGTTCTGACGGCCAATGGAGAACTGGATTGGCGTCGCGTCGACGACATAACCACCTATATCTGCCAGCTGGGCTTTGCGCTCATCTCTCGCAACACATCGTACTAACGCATCGCAGGATCAACCTCAGTCAGGCACGCATGTCAAAGCTGACGTTCACCCGGCCGATGCTCTACACGGCGGACTTCGAGGCGACGCTCGCCTTCTACATCGATGTTCTTGGCTTTAAGCTTGAAGTGCGGCTCGACGAATTCGGCTGGGCCGATCTTTCGCGCGACAGCGTCGAAGTGATGATCGCCAAACCGAACAAACACACGCCGTTCGAGAAAGCGGCGTTCACCGGCTCGATCTATTTCAATGTCGAGGATGCCGATGGGCTGTGGGCGGAGCTGAAGGACAAGGCCAGGGTCTGCTATCCGATCGAGACCTTCGGCTACGGCATGCGCGAGTTCGCGATATTCGACAATAATGGCTACCTGCTGCAATTCGGGGAACCCGTTTCGGGGGCGTGAGCCGGATTTTGGCGGCTTCGGCCGCCCTGTTAGGCTTTTAACGGTTCGCGCCTATGTTATGAGGCGTCATGAACTTCGTCCAAGCCGCCGAGGCGCCTGCACGGCGCACTGCCGAGATCAAACTCCACGACCCGGCCGCCGCCTTCGCCGGCATGGCGAAGGCGGGGCAAGTGGCGGCAGGCTGTCTCGACATGCTTGTGGGGGAAACGCGCGAAGGCGTCACAACCCAGCGGCTCGACGATTTGGCGCGGCAGTACGTGTTCGACAACGGCGCGCTGCCGGCGTGCGTGTTCTACCGAGGCTATCGCCACACCGTTTGCACGTCGCTCAACCATGTCGTCTGCCACGGCATTCCACACGAGCGCGCGCTGAAGGACGGCGACATTCTGAACATCGATGTCACCGTCATTGTCGACGGCTGGCACGGCGACACCAGCCGCATGTACGGCGTCGGAAACGTGCCGCGCAAAGCAGAACGGCTGATGGACGTGACCTACGAAGCGATGATGCGCGGCATCGCGGCGATCAAGCCGGGCGCCACATTGGGCGATCTTGGGCACGCGATTCAATCTTATGCCGAAGGCGAACGCTGTTCGGTGGTGCGCGAATTCTGCGGCCATGGTTTGGGCCGTGTCTTCCACGATGCGCCAAACATTCTGCACTACGGACGGCCCGGCCAAGGCGAAGAGCTGCGTCCCGGCATGATGTTCACGGTCGAGCCGATGCTCAATCTCGGCGCGCCGGGCGTGAAGATTCTGAGCGACGGCTGGACGGCGGTGACCAAGGACAAGTCGCTATCGGCGCAATACGAGCACTCGGTCGGCGTCACTGAGGATGGCGTGCAGATTTTCACGACGTCGCCTGGCGGACTCGACCGGCCGCATGCGTTGAACCGGACCTAGGCCGCGATGTCGGGGCGCACCACCAAGTCCCGCACGGAAGCGCCCGCCGCGCCGTCCGTTGGCGACGGCGAACTTCTCCCATTCAAACTGGATGCAAGCGGACCGCCGCCCTCCGAAAGGCAAGCCAAACGATCTGTCGGTAAGATGCCGACGGTCCAGATCAAGCCGCACTATCACGAGCATCGCGCGCGGCTGCGCGCGCGGTTCGAGGAGGCCGGCGATGCCGCGCTCGCCGACTACGAACTCCTAGAGCTCATGCTCTTCCGCACCATTCCGCGCCAGGACACCAAGCCGCTGGCCAAGGCCCTGCTCGCGCGCTTCGGCAATCTGGCGGAAGTGCTGGCCGCGCCGGCGGCGCGGATTGCCGAAACGCCGGGCGCGGGGCCGGCGGTGGCGCAGGACCTGAAGGTCGCGCACGCCTTGATGCAACGAGCGCAAAGGGCTGAAGCGAAGCAGCGGCCGGTGGTGGCGTCATGGTCGGCGCTGCTTTCGTATTGCCGCACGGCAATGGCGCACGAACCGCGCGAGCAATTCCGCGCGCTCTTCCTCGACGCGAAGAACCAGCTCATTGCCGACGAAGTGATGAACGAAGGCACCGTCGATCACGCGCCGGTCTATCCGCGCGAGATCGCGCGCCGCGCGCTTGAGCTTTCCGCAGCGGCGGTGATCCTGGTGCACAATCATCCTTCGGGCGACCCGAGCCCTTCGGCGCAGGACGTGGCGATCACCCGCGAGATTGTCGCCGCGGCAGAGGCGGTCGGCGTACGCGTCCACGACCACCTGGTGATCGGGCGCAAGGGTGCGGCAAGCTTCAAGAACCTGGGATTGCTGTAGTTCGCGTTGACCGCGCCTGCGCGGCCCCTCACAAAGGCGCGGGGAGGACGCTCCAGATGACCGCCGTCGCAGCGCCGGCCTTCGAGGGCCAGGGCACGAAATCCTATCGCGCCTATGCGCTCATGATGCTGACGGTTGTCTACACCTTCAACTTCGTCGATCGCGGCCTCATCGGCATCACCCAGGAAGCGCTAAAGCATGATCTCGGCGTCGACGACACGCAGCTTGGCCTGCTCGGCGGACCTGCGTTCGCCATTCTCTACACGCTGCTGGGGGTGCCGATCGCGCGTTTCGCCGAGCGCAGCAATCGCATCACCATCATTACCGTCGGCGCCGCGGTCTGGAGTTTCATGACGGCGGCGTGCGGGCTGGCCGGCAATTACATGCAATTGGTGGTCGCGCGCGTTGGCGTCGGCATCGGCGAAGCCGCCTGCACGCCGCCCTCGCAGTCTGTGCTCTCCGACTATTTTCCGAGCGCGCGGCGTGCAACGGCGCTGGCCATCTACGCCCTCGGCATTCCCATCGGCACCATGATCTCGGCTTATGTCGGCTCACAGCTTGTGGCGCACGGCGGCGAATGGTTCGCCTTCCTCGAACCCAGCCTCAGAGCGCTGGGACTGCACAACAACATCGATGGCGCCGGTCATGTCGCGGGCTGGCGTACGGTGTTCCTGGCGCTTGGGCTGCCGGGCTTGCTTGCGGCGCTGATCTTGAAGACCACCGTGCGCGAACCGCCCCGCTCCGGCATCGCCAAGGAAACACCGAGCTTTTCGGCGACCTTGCGCGCCATCGCCGGCAAGGCCTCCTTCTGGCACATCGCCATCGCGGGCGCGCTGATGTCGTTCGTCGGCTATTCGACGTCGCAATTTCTTGTCTCGTATTCGGTGCGCACGTACGGGGTCACGATCGAACACGCCGCCGCTGCGCTGGCGATCGTGGCTGGCGTGTCGGTGGCGCTGGGGACATTCTTCGGCGGCTTCCTGTCCGACCGCTTGCAGCGGCGCTTTCCGACCATTGCGACATGGCTGCCCGGCGCCGGCATTGTCGTCGCGCTGCCGGTCTATCTGCTGGCGTTTGCGGCGCCCGATTTCAACACAGCGTTCATGTTTCTGCTGATCGCGCCGGTGTTCCACTATCTCTATCTCGGACCGATGTATGCGGTGAGCCAATCGATCGTCGAGCCGCGGATGCGCGCAACCACGGTGGCGCTGGTGCTGCTGATCGTCAATCTGATCGGCTACGGATTGGGCCCGCCCACGCTCGGCGCGGTCTCGGACTTCCTCGCCAACCGCGAACTTGTCTCAAGCGGCCTTAGCGTGGCGGTCTGCAAGGCGCCCGGCGCCCATCCCGCCGCATGCACGCCGGCGATCGCGCACGGGCTGCGTTACGCCATGATGGGGGTAACCTGCCTGCTGGCCTGGCCGATGATCCACTTCTTCCTGGCGGCGCGCTCCTATCTCAAGGACCGCGTGAGTTGACGCCGCGCGCGAGCGGTCGCATCTCAAGGCGATGATTCCACGCTATTCGCGGCCTGAAATGACGGCGATCTGGTCGCCGGAGACACGCTATTCGATCTGGCTCGAGATCGAGACGCTGGCGATGGAGGCGATGGCGGAGTTGGGCGTCATCCCGAAAGACGCCGCCAAGGCTTATCGCGCCAAAGCAAAGTTCGACGTTGCCCGCATCGACGAGATCGAGCGCGAGGTGAAGCACGACGTGATCGCGTTTCTGACCAGCGTCGCGGAGAATGTCGGCCCCGAGAGCCGCTTCGCGCATCAGGGCATGACTTCGAGCGACGTGCTGGACACCTGCCTGGCCGTGCAACTTGCGCGTGCGAGCGATCTCCTGATCGCCGGCTGCGAACGGGTCATGGAGGCGCTGAAGAAACGCGCATTCGAATACAAGATGACGCCGACCATCGGGCGCTCGCATGGCATCCATGCAGAACCCACGACGTTCGGGCTGAAGCTTGCCGGGCACTACGCGGAATTCGCGCGCAATCTCGAGCGGCTGAAGGCGGCGAAGAAAGAAATCGCCACGTGCGCGATCTCGGGCGCCGTCGGCACCTTCGCGCAGGTCGACCCGCGCGTGGAGCACTATGTCGCCGACAAGCTGGGATTGGCGGTCGAACCGATCTCCACGCAGGTGATCCCGCGCGACCGGCACGCCGCGTTCTTTTCGGCTCTGGCTGTGACAGCATCGGGCGTCGAGCGGCTAGCGACGGAAGTCCGCCACTTGCAGCGCACCGAAGTGCTTGAGGCCGAGGAGTATTTTGAGCCGGGGCAAAAAGGCTCGTCCGCCATGCCGCACAAGCGCAATCCGGTGTTGACGGAAAATCTGTGCGGGCTGGCGCGCCTGGTGCGCAGCGCGGCAACGCCCGCGCTGGAGAATGTGGCGCTCTGGCACGAGCGCGACATTTCCCATTCCTCCGTCGAGCGCGGCATTGCCCCGGACGCCACCATCCATCTCGACTTCGCGCTGCAGCGCCTGGCGACAGTAGTCGAAAAGCTCGTCGTTTATCCCGAAAACATGGCGCGCAATCTGGCGCTGTTGGGAGGGCTGCACAATTCGCAGCGGGTGCTGCTGGCGCTGACGCAAGCGGGTGTGTCGCGCGAGGACGCCTACCGCACAGTGCAGCGTAATGCGATGGCAGTTTGGCAAAGCCCGCCGCCGCGCGCGCCGACGGCGCTAATCGACAAGCTGAAGGCGGACAAAGACGTCACGGCGAAACTTGACGCCAAGACCCTGGAAGCATGCTTCGACGATGCGCCCCATTTCGCGCGTGTGGAAGAAGTGTTCGCGCGGGTGTTCGGATAGGGCCGGCGGCGGCGCCGGCAACACTCAATCTCGCAACAGGAACGGATGTGCGGCGAGCGCAGTGGCGGCGGCGGCGACGCTCTTGATCAGTGTGCCGATGAGGAAGGGAGCGACGCCGGCGCTCCACGCCTGAGACCAGCCCACGAAAAGCTGAAGCTGCAGCACGCCGAACGCGAAAATCACGACATGGGCGAGCAGCATCACGCCGAGCAGCGCGGTGAAACTCCTCCAGCCGCGCTCAACCAGCGCGCCGGCAAGTGCGGCGGCCACGAGGAAGCCCACCAGATAGCCGCCCGTCGGACCAAGAAAGTGCGCGAAGCCGCCAGCGCCGCCGGCGAACACCGGCAGACCGAACGCGCCTTCGATCAGGTATGCAGCGACAGCGGCGGCCCCCAGGCGCGCACCGAACAGCGCGCCGACCACGCACACGGCATAGGTTTGCAGGGTGATCGGCACGGGCCACATCGGCGCTTCGACGTAAGATGACGCCGCCAACAGCAACGACCCCAGCACGACGGCGATTGGCGCGGCGACGCGGCCGGTCAACCAGCGGTGGGCAAGGGCCGCCCTCGTCATTGGCCGGCCTTGATCTGCTGGCGCGCGATCGCCAGGCACTCGTCCATCTTGGCGCGGATCTGGTGGTCCGAGAGCGCAATCGACTGCAAGTCGAAATCCTTTCGGAGCTTGCGGA
Organism: Pseudomonadota bacterium; assembly: GCA_018241475.1. Classification (GTDB taxonomy): domain Bacteria; phylum Pseudomonadota; class Alphaproteobacteria; order Caulobacterales; family Aquidulcibacteraceae; genus Vitreimonas. The sequence goes on from JAFEDV010000024.1 coordinate 5,801, forward strand.
AGATGTCCTCCGCGCCGGGCTCCTCGAGGTCGGCCATGACGACGGACTTGGCGTAGTCTTCCGCCCCACCGTCGGAGAGACCCATCAGTTCAGCCGCCCACAGGCCCACCAACTTGGCCCGCCGCGCCTGGGCCTTGAACTCAAGCTCTTGATCTAGCTTGAATTTCGCTTCTTCGGCGCGCTCGCGGTCGTCGAATTCGGCCATGGGTCAGTGTCACTCCGCCTGTTCCTGGTCTGCATAGAGGACACCCCGCCTGCCGATCAACTGCGCCACTGACCCACGGTTGACGCACCGCCCAATTGTGGCGGCGGGCGCTTGCCCCTAAGTTTCGGACCAGGCCGGAAGCGAATCCCCGCAGCCCCGACAGCCTGTTGAGCGCCTGATCCCAGCCGCTCCGCCTTCGAGGAGGGCCCCATGTCCCGACGCAAGAAGATCTATGAAGGCAAGGCCAAGATTCTGTTCGAGGGACCCGAGCCGGGGACCCTCATCCAATACTTCAAGGACGACGCCACCGCCTTCAACGCCCAGAAGAAGGCGATCCTCGAAGGCAAGGGTGTGATCAACAACCAGATCTCCGGGTTCATCATGCAGAACCTGAACGCGATCGGGGTGCCCACCCATTACATCAAGACCATGAACATGCGCGAACAGCTGGTTCGCGAAGTGGAGATCATTCCGCTCGAAGTCGTGTGTCGCAATGTGGCGGCGGGCTCGCTCTCGCAGCGGCTGGGCATCGAGGAAGGCACCCCGCTGCCGCGCTCGATCATCGAATTCTACTACAAGAACGACGCGCTCGGCGATCCGATGGTTGCGGAAGAACACATCACGGCGTTCAATTGGGCCTCTACCCAAGACATCGACGACATCATGGCGCTGACGCTGCGCATCAACGATTATCTGTTCGGCATGTTCGGCGCCGTTGGCATTCGCCTCGTCGATTTCAAACTTGAGTACGGGCGTCTCTATGAAGGCGACATGGTGCGCACGGTGCTGGCCGATGAGATCAGCCCCGATTGCTGCCGCCTGTGGGACGTGCAGACCAACGAGAAAATGGACAAGGACCGCTTCCGCCGCGATCTCGGCAACGTCACCGAAGCCTACGTGGAAGTCGCCCGCCGTTTGGGCATTGTGAAGCAAGCCGCCGCCGGCGGCGAAAGCGTGCATTAGGGAGTGAGTGGTCAGATAGTCAGTGGTCAGTAGCGAAGCGTTCCT
>JAFEDV010000250.1 GCA_018241475.1 Pseudomonadota bacterium
CGATGGCAAGCTCGATGGCCTGGTAGTAGCAAAGCTCGAAGTGCAGGAACGGAACATCGGCCACCCGCCCCCAATAGCGGCCGTAAAGCGCATCGCCGCCAACCAGATTCAGCGCCGAAGCGACGGGATGGCCGTCTTCTTCCGCAACCAGCAGCACGCAAGACTCCGCCATGCGTTCGCCCAGCAGCGCGAAGAATTTGCGGTTGAGGTAAGGCGAACCCCATTTACGCGAGCCGGTGTCCTGGTAGCAGCGGAAGAAGAAGTCCCAGTCGCGCGCAGCGATCTCGGGTCCCCGCAAGCGCTTGATGGTCATGCCATCGGTCGCGCGCGCGCGTTCCTTGCGGATGTTCTTGCGCTTTTGCGAAGAGAGTTGGGCGAGGAAATCGTCGAAATGCGCATAGCCGCGATTGAACCAATGATATTGCAGGCCGATGCGGGTGAGGTAGCCGAGGGGCTTCAGCTGTTCGCAAAGCTCGGCGCCGGCGAAGGTGGCGTGCACGGATGAGGCGCCGGCCCGTTGCGCGAGACCGATGGCGCCTTGAGCGAGCGCGGAGGCGACGCTTGCGTCGCGCGCCAGAATGCGCCGGCCCGGAACCGGCGTGAACGGCACGGCGCACTGCAGCTTCGGATAATAGCGTCCGCCGGCGCGCATCAGCGCGTCGGCCCAGGAATGATCGAAGACGTATTCGCCGTAGGAATGATCCTTGGCGTAAAGCGGCATGGCGCCGACGATGGCGCCGGTGCGGTCGTGCGCAACCAGGTGCGCGGGCTGCCAGCCCTTGTTGGGCGCAGCACAGCCGCTCTCCTCCAGCGCCTGGAGAAAATCCCAGCAGAGGAACGGGTCGAACGGCGCGTCGGAGGGGTTTGCGAGTGCGTCCCATGCCGCGCGATCGATGTTCTTCAGATCGCCAAGGATTTGGACGGTGATGGCGTCGCCGGAATCCATGCACCTATTCTAATTCGAAGATCCCATCGACTTCGACCGCGTAATTCAGCGGCAGATTGGCTTGGCCGACCG
>JAFEDV010000251.1 GCA_018241475.1 Pseudomonadota bacterium
CGGGCAGATCATAGTGAAACGACCAGCTGCCGCCCGGGCGCCGCCGCAAGTATCCGCGCTCGCTCTCGACCCCGGCGTGGAAACGAATGACGATGCACTCCTCGCGATAGGCGCGCGCGGTTTCCACATCGAGGCGCCCATCGCTCTTGAGTGGGGCGACGATCGTGTAGCCGACACCGTGCTCGCCTTCCGGATGACCGGGCTCACGCGCCAACTCCAGGCGAATGCGACGGAACTGAGCGGGCAGAGCGCTGCGACCGGACGGCATTGATTCCTCCTGAAGCACTCTACATCACTGGCGCAGCGCCGCCGCTTGCGGCAAATCAATCGACGATGCGGGTCGCTCACCGGGTCATTCGTCGTCGTCGATCAGGATGCGGTGCGCCGCGCCATCAAGATCGTCATACTGGCCAGAGCGCAGGCTCCAGAGGAATGCGGCAAGGCCGATCGCCCCCATGAATATGGCTGCCGGCGCGAGGAAGATCAGAATATTCATGGCTGCGCCTTCTCAGTTTGCATGCGCAAGGCATTCAGCGTCACGATCAGCGAGGAACCCGACATGGCGCATGCCGCGATCAGCGGGGTCAGGAACCCAAGGGCCGCCAATGGCGCGGCGACCAGATTGTAGATGGCGGAGAAACCCAGATTCTCCAGCGACCGTGCGCGCGCTGCCTTGGCGACGCTGAGCGCCTCCACCAGCACCATCAGCCGATCGCTCTGCAGTATAATGTCGGCGGCCGCTTGGCTCGCTTCGATCGCAGCGCCGGGCGATGCGGATGCGTGCGCCGCGGCAAGCGCGGCCGCGTCGTTCAACCCGTCGCCGACCATGAGCGGCTTGCGTCCGGCGGCGCGCAACTCTTGGAGGTAAGCGGTCTTGGCGGCGGGTGAGACGCCAGCGCGCCAAGTCGCGATGCCGGCCGCCGCGGCCGCAGATGCGACCGCGGCTTCGCGGTCGCCCGACAACATCTCGACAAGATACCCGCGCGCCTTGAGCGCCGCGATCGTTGCCGCCGCGTCAGCCCTGAGCGCATCGGTGAATAGGAAGCGAACTGCCGACGCATCGCCGATCGCAAACCACAACTCTGGCGCACCGTCGCTCGAATCCGGCGCCCGCGGCGCGACAAAGCTGCGCTTGCCGAGACGCGCACGCGCGCCATCCACGATGCCAGCGACGCCTTCACCGGGCGTTTCAACGGCGCTGGCGCAAGCCGCGCCGGGGCCCGCCGCTTCAACAAGCGCGCGCGAGAGAGGATGGCGCGAAGCACGGGCCAGTGATGCGGCCGCTTGCAGCACCTCCCCCGGCGGCTGCGAGAACAGCCGCGGGCGGCCGAGCGTAAGCGTTCCGGTCTTGTCAAAGACGATCGTGTCGGCGGTCGCAAGGCGCTCAAGCGCATCGCCAGAGCGCACCAGAACGCCGCGTTTGAAAAGGCGGCCCGTCGCCACGACCTGGACGACGGGAACGGCCAGGCCCAACGCGCATGGGCAGGTGATGATCAGCACCGCCACAGCGTTCTGCAGGGCGGCTCGCAGCCCGACGTCGAGAACCTCAAACCCCAACATCCGCAGCAGCGCCGGCCCGAGAAACCAGCCGACGAATGTCAGCGCCGCCAGAGAATGAACCACCGGCACGTAAAGGGACGCAGCTCGGTCCGCGAGACGCACAAAACGTCCGCGCCCCTGTTCGCCAGCTTCGATCAGGCGCGCGAGTTCGGCCACCGCGGAGTTTTCCACGCGCGCCTGCGCGATCATTTCGACCGGTTTGGTGAGATTGACCGCGCCGGCGAGAATTGGGTCGCCCGCGCGCGCGGCCACCGGCAGGCTCTCCCCGGACAGCATTGAGCAGTCCAGATCGGAGACTCCAGTTGCGATCACGCCGTCGCAGGGTGCACGGTCGCCGGCCGCCAACAGCAAGCGGTCGCCGACCGCCACCTCTCGCGCGGAAACGGTCTCGACAACACCATCTTTACCGATCCTGCTGGCGGTCACCGCCTGCAGCGCCAACAATTCGCGCGCCGCGGTGCGTGCGCGCTCGCGCAGACTGTGATCGAGATACCGCCCAATCAGCAGGAAGAACAACAGCATGGTGATGCCGTCAAAATAGGCGTGGGCGCCGTTTTGCAGCGTTTCCGCGACGCTCATCGACAGCGTCAGCACGACGGCGAGCGAAATCGGGACGTCCATGTTGGCGCGCCCCGCACGCATCGCCTTGAACGCGGAGCCGAAAAATGGTTGTGCGGCGTAGAGCGCGCACGGGATGGCGACAAGCGCCGAGAGCCAATGCAGTAGCGTTCGCGTGCTCTGCCCCATGTCGTCGCCGAACCAGATCGGCGCCGAGAACATCATCGTGTTCATTGCGCCGAACCCGGCGACGGCAAGGCGCCGCAGCAGAAACCGCCCGTGCGCATCGACGCTGCGCTGCGCCATTTCCGGGTCGAATGAGCGCGCGCCGTAGCCGAGGCGGGTCAGCGTGTCCGCAATGGTCTGCGCATCAAGAGCGCCCGGCGTCCAATCAACGCGCAACCTGCGCGTCGAGAGGTTGAGCCGCGCGTCGCGCACGCCCGGGAGCGCCAACATCGCGCTCTCGATCTTCTTGATGCAGCCGGCGCAACTGGCGCCTTCCACCATCAACTCAAGCCTATCAGCGCCGGAGCGATCGCGCCGGACGAACGCTCGCAGGTCACGCGCCTCGGCGGCCTCGTCCGGAGGCGCTAAGCCGGAGGGGCAGCCGATCGCGTCTACCGAGGCAATGGCCATCGCAAATCCGCTTCGAAATCGAGACTGTGGCGTTCAGGTGTTGTCGCTGTTGCGCGCAGGTCCCAATCGCCCTCGCCGAGTCGGCCGAGGTCCGCGACGTAGCGGCCGTCGCCGATCTCGCGAAACGTCAGCGAGCGATCGCGATGCTGATCGGCGGGCCAACGCAGAGCGCCCTCGACATGCGCGCCCAGGAGCGGGGCGCCGTCGCGCAGCCGAAGGCGAATCGCCAGCGCCGCGCCTGCGGCGGATTGCTCGAGACCCGCGGACACGCGCCAACCTTGGGCTTGTTGCGCGCGATGCGCGTCGAGCGTGCGATTGTACTCGAGGCCTTGAATATAAGGGTGGGTCACGTCCTCGCCGGGGAATGTTCCAACAGCGGCGAAGGCGAAATAGACGTTGACGGCGATGACAACGCCAAAAAAGGCCAGCAACATCGCGAGCACATGCGAGCCTCGCAGCACGAATTCGCTCTCTCGGGGCGCGGTCATGACGTTGCGCCTCCAATCATGAAGGCTGACGTGTGTGCGGCGTGCTCGCCAGATTGCAGATCGGTGATTGTGAAACGCAGTGGGGTCGTACCGTCGGCCCCTGGCGGCGTCACAACATGGACGCGCAAGCTTTCGACATTGTCGGGGCTCGCATCCGCGACGATCTGGCCCTGTCCGTCGGCGCCCTGCAGGCGCGCGTCAGGCATGCCTTCGATTCGAATCGCCACATGGCGCACCCGCGGCGCCATGTTGAGGATCTTGACAACATAGTTGTTGCGAATTTCGCCCGTCGACAACCGCACGAACGGCGGGTTGCGGTCGCGGATGACGTCAAGACTGAGCGTTTGCCGATGCAGCAAAGCGTAGAGCATGACTGCTCCGACACCTATCATCAGGGTTGCGTAGAGGACGGTGCGCGGCCTAACCAGCCGAATCCGCGGTTTCTCCTTGCGCTGCCGCCGCGCGACATTGACGTACGTGTCGTAAGCGATGAGGCCAGTCGGGCGACCGACCTTGCGCATGATCTCGTCGCACGCATCGATGCAGAGCGCGCAATTGATGCACTCGAGCTGATCGCCGTCGCGAATGTCGATGCCCATTGGACAAACCGCCACGCATTGACGGCAGTCAACGCAATCGCCGCGACCCTCCCAGCTCTGTCCCTTCTTGTGCGCGCCGCGAGGTTCGCCGCGGTCGCCGCGATAGGTGACGCTCAGCGCGTCCTGATCGGTCATCGCAGCCTGAATGCGTGGCCACGGACACATATAGGTGCAGACCTGTTCCCGCATCGTGCCGGCCAAGGAATAGGTCGTGAACGTCAGCACGCCGACAAACAGATAGGCCGCCACCGAGGCATGTCCCGTGAACAGCTCGCGCAACAACGTCGGAGCATCCGCGAAATAGAACACCCAGGCGCCGCCCGTCGCTGCCGCGATGAGGAGCCAGATCGCGTGCTTGGCAACCTTCTTCCCGGTCTTCGAAAGCGACATCGGCGCCTTCGCCAGGCGCATGCGCTGGTTGCGATCGCCCTCGATCCAGCGCTCAACGTAGATGTAGAGGTCCGTCCAGACCGTTTGCGGACACGCATAACCGCACCAGACCCGGCCGAACAAAGCTGCGGCGAGGAAAATGCCCAATGCAGCCAGGATCAGCAGGCCGGCGATGTAATAGACTTCCTGCGGCCACAGCTCGATGAAGAAGAAATAGAAGCGGTGATGCTCAAAATCGACGAGTACCGCTTGGTCTGGCCGGAATGCTCCCCGATCCCAGCGAATCCACGGCGTCACATAATAGATGCCGAGCAGCACGACCATGGCCGCCCATTTCAGCGAGCGGAAGCGGCCGTGCGCCAGCTTCGGATAGATCTGCTCACGCTTCTTGTAGAGGGCGCGCGCAGCCTTCGAGTTGACAGCTCGTGCGTCGATATCATGTTCGCCGTCGCCGTTTCGCGGCGGCCGGGGAATGAGAGTGA
>JAFEDV010000252.1 GCA_018241475.1 Pseudomonadota bacterium
ACGTGCGCACGGCGGAGGCTTCCCGCACGAGCCTCGCGGGCGGCCTGCGCATGGCGTTCAAGGCGGGTTCGGTGACCGGCATGCTGGTCGCAGGCGGCGCGCTGTTCGGCGTCGCCGTCTATTATCTCATCCTCACCAAGTTTATGGGCCTTGAGCCGACCAGCCGCACCGTTGTCGATTCTCTGGTAGCGCTCGGCTTCGGCGCTTCGCTGATCTCGATCTTCGCGCGCTTGGGCGGAGGCATCTTCACCAAAGGCGCCGATGTCGGCGGCGATATGGTCGGCAAGGTCGAGGCCGGCATTCCCGAAGACGATCCGCGCAATCCCGCGACGATCGCCGACAATGTCGGCGACAATGTCGGCGATTGCGCCGGCATGGCCGCGGACCTGTTCGAGACCTATGCCGTGACCACCGTCGCCACGATGGTGCTCGGCTCGATCCTGTTCCGTGAGGCCACGGAAGTCTCGACCATCATGATGCTGCCGTTGGCGATCGGCAGCATCGCCATCATCGCTTCCATTATCGGCACTTTCTTCGTCCGCTTGGGTCCGTCCAACAACATCATGGGCGCGCTCTACAAGGGCTTGGCCGCAGCGGGCGTGCTGTCCGCCATTGGCGTGGGCGGCGCGATCCAGGCGACGGTCGGCTGGGGCGCGATCGCGCCGAGCCTCGGTCCGGCTTCGCCGCTCGCCAACGTCACAGGGACTAACCTCTATCTCTGCGGAATCATCGGTCTCTTGGTCACCGCCGCCATCGTTTGGATCACCGAATACTACACCGGCACGGGCTTCCGGCCGGTGAAGAGCGTAGCGAAGGCCTCGGTTTCCGGTCACGGCACCAACGTGATCCAAGGCCTCGCGGTGTCGATGGAGTCGACTGCGCTGCCCGCGCTTACCATCGTCGCCGGCATCATCGCTTGCTACACGCTGGCCGGCCTCTTCGGTATCGCCATCGCAGTGACGACGATGCTGTCGGTTGCGGGCATCATCGTCGCGCTCGACGCGTTCGGGCCGGTGACCGACAACGCCGGCGGCATCGCCGAAATGGCGGAGCTGCCGAAGGAAGTGCGCGTCACCACCGATGCGCTCGACGCGGTCGGCAACACGACCAAGGCGGTGACAAAGGGCTACGCGATCGGCTCGGCGGGCCTGGGCGCGCTGGTGCTGTTCGCGGCGTACTTTGAAGACATGCGCTATTACTCGGCGCACGCTTCCGAATTCCGCTTCTTCGACGGCGTTTCTCCGGATTTCGCGCTCAACAATCCCTACGTGATCGTTGGCCTTTTCGTGGGCGGCTTGTTGCCATACCTGTTTGGCGGCTGGTCGATGACGGCGGTTGGCCGCGCGGCCGAAGCGGTGGTCGCCGAAGTGCGCCGCCAGTTCAAAGAGATCCCGGGCATCATGGATCGCAAGGCCAAGCCGGACTACGGCAAGGCGGTAGACATCCTGACCCGCGCTGCGATCAAGGAAATGATCGTGCCGTCGATGCTGCCTGTGCTTTCGCCGATCGTGCTGTTCTTCGCAGTGTGGGCGATCGCGGGCGTCAGCCAGGCGCTCGCCGCGCTCGGCGCATTGCTGGTCGGCGTGATCGTGACGGGCCTTTTCGTCGCCATCTCGATGACTTCGGGCGGCGGCGCCTGGGACAATGCCAAGAAGCTGATCGAAGAGGGTCAGTACGGCGGCAAGGGTTCCGACGCGCACAAGGCGGCGGTCACCGGAGATACCGTCGGCGATCCCTACAAGGACACGGCCGGCCCAGCCGTAAATCCGATGATCAAGATCACCAACATCGTAGCGCTGCTGCTGCTCGCAGTGATGGCGCACTGGAACGGCTGAGGCGCTATTGGGCGCGAACGGAAACGCCCCGGCCAGAACCGGGGCGTTTTTTCTTGGCGCTGAAGCTCCGGGCCTTGGGGCCACACGCAAGCTTATGAATAGGCCCCGGGCCTCGCGCCCGAGCGCTCGCCCGGGGAGCGTTGATATGCGTCAATTTGAACGCGACACGCTTTAGCGGTTGGGAGGGCGACCGCCTTGTTGCTGATCGGGAGGAAGCGGAACGCTGCTGCCGATATTGCCGAGCAGTTGTTCGAGAATGCCGAGTTCGCGACCGCGCGTGGGCGTGACGTGCGTATCGTAGGCAATGATGCGCCCGCGTTCGATGCCGTAGTTCTCAACCGCCGAAACCGTGTCGCCCTCGAAGCGCACCACCATCACGCGGCGGTCGGTGATGTGGGGCGTGTAGAACGCCACCTGAGACTGGATTTCGCTCACATAGTACCAGGCGTTCTGGTCGAGCACTGACGTCGTCGACGGCGTGCCGAAGCGCTGGCGGATGGTGTCGCGGGTGTCGACGCCGACCTGCGGCGACTGTGGCGCGGTGGCCGCGGTTTCGATGGGATAGCCGTTATAGGTCTGCACCGGGGCGCAAGCGGTCGCGGCGGCGGCGACGGTCATCGCAGTGGTGAAGCCCAGAAGTCCGCTGCGCATATGTCCCCTCGGCGGCTGGCGAAAGCTGGGTCAAACCGGTAAGGCCGGCCGTCAGAGCCGGCAAGGGGGGAGCACAGAGCGGGCATGCCGGGCTGGCCGTTTTCCGCTTCGCGGGCGAACAAGGACGCCGACCTGTTGCTCGCGCAGGTCGCCAAAGCCAGCCGCAATCCCGCCTTTTTCGGCGAAGGCCGAGCCTCGGACACCCTGCAGGGGCGATTCGAGATGATGGCGGCGCACGCGACGCTCGCGCTATTGCGGTTGCGGCAGGCGCCCGAGGCCGAGCCGCTGGCGCAGGCGTTTGTGGACGCATTGTTCCGCCACCTGGATCATGGCCTTCGCGAACACGGTATCGGGGACCTGGCTGTGCCTAAGCGCATGCACAAGCTTGCGGGCGCGTTCTATGGACGCGCTAACGCCTACGCAGCCGCGCTCGCCGGACCGGACCCCGCAGAGCTTGCGGCGGCGCTTCAGCGCGATGTGGCTGGAACCAGCGGCGCGTTTGCAGCCGCGCTGGCGCGACATATGTGCGATCTGGCGACCGCGCAGGCTGCGGCGCCGTGGGAAAGGCTGCTGACAAGCGACGGATGGGCTCCTTTCGCCGGGTAAAGGCGTTTGGCAAATCCGCAGGCGGGGGCCTATGGTCCGCCGCGCTGCGGACAGGGGCGGCCGCGGAGCGATCGGGACGGCGTGCGAATGACGGATTCACTCGTTCTCTCGATCGACGGGATGGGCGGCGATGACGCGCCCGACATTGTCGTCGAGGGCGTCGACATCGCGGCCAAGCGCAGCACCGACACACGCTATCTCATTCACGGCGATGCGGCTCGGATCGAAGCCCTGCTCGCACGCTATCCATCAGCCAAGGCAGCGACCCGCGTGGCGCCGGCGGAGAAAGCCATCGGCATGGAGGTAAAGGCGAGCCAGGCGCTGCGTCAGGGCAAGGGATCAAGTCTCTGGAATGCGATCGAAGCGGTGGAAAAGGGCGAGGCCAACGCCGTCGTCTCGGCCGGCAACACCGGCGCCTTCATGGCGATCTCGCTGTTCCGCTTCCGCGCCATGGAAGGCGTGCACCGCCCGGCGCTGACGACGCGCTGGCCGTCGATCAAAGGCGGCTACACGGTCATTCTCGATGTCGGAGCCAATGTGGAGGCCGACAATGAGCAATTGGTGGAATTCGCCATCATGGGCGAGGCGTTCGCCCGCGCCGTCTCGAACATCGCCAGGCCCAGCGTCGGCCTGCTCAATGTCGGTTCGGAGGAGCAGAAGGGACACGAGGAAATCCGCGCCGCCGCGGCGCTCATCCGGCAGGCCGACTTCGACATGGATTTCCGCGGATTCGTCGAAGGCGACGATATCGCCAAGGGCACGGTCGATGTGGTGGTGACGGACGGCTTCACCGGCAACATTGCATTGAAGACTGGCGAAGGCACGGCGCGGCTGGTGGCGCACTATTTGCGCGACGCCCTGACCGGCAGCTTGCTGGGCAGGCTTGGCGCCCTCATCGCCTATCCGGCGCTGCGCCGATTGCGCCGCCGCATGGATCCCGGAACCTTCAACGGCGCGGTGTTTCTCGGCCTCAACGGCTTGGCGGTGAAGAGCCACGGCAGCGCCGACGGCCACGGCTTTGCGGCGGCGATCGATGTGGCCACGTTGCTGGCGCGCAGCCATTATCGCGAAGAGATCGCCAGCAACCTGGCGCGGCTCGCCGCCGCCGAAGCCGCCGGCGCCAAGGTCGGGGAAGCCGGCTAATGCGGCGCAGCGTCGTATTGGGCGTGGGCAGCTATCTGCCCGAACGCGTGCTCGCCAATGCCGAGCTGTCGCGGCTGGTCGACACCAGTGACGAATGGATCGTCGAGCGCACCGGCATCCGCGAGCGCCGGATCGCGGCCAAAGACGAGAAGACCTCGGATCTCGCCATCG
>JAFEDV010000253.1 GCA_018241475.1 Pseudomonadota bacterium
CTTCCAAATGTAGCGTGGCCCGAGCGCCGAGTTTCTTTACGGCCGGCTTCAGCAGGTCGAGTTCCGCGGGCGCATCGTTTGTTCCTTGCAGGAAGAGCATCGGGACGTTCACGTCGTCGAGATGCCTGGCGCGCTCGTCGCTCGGCTTTCCCGCTGGATGCAGTGGGAACGCGAAGAAGATGAGGCCGCGCACGTTGGGCAGCGGCGCCAGCGCTTGCGCTTGGCTGGTCATGCGGCCGCCGAAGGATTTGCCGCCGGCGAAGAGCGGCAGATTCGGCGCAAGCCGCGTAGCTTCATCAACCGCGGCGCGGACGGCGGCGTGCGCGAGCGCAGGCGCGTCCGGACGCTTCGATCCGCGCTCTATGTAGAGAAAATTGTAGCGCAGCGTGGCGACCCCGCGCTCGGCTAGGCCTTCAGCGATCGCCGCCATCGATTTGTGCGCCATGCCGGCGCCGGCGCCGTGCGCAAAGACGTAAGCCGCCTTCGCCCCCGGCGGCGCCAGCCAGAGGCCGGAGGTGCTCTCAGCTCCGACGGCAAATGCAATGCGCTCAGACTCCGCCATGCCCATTTCCCGGGACGGCGCGAAGCGACGAGCCCGGACCCATAAACACAACTGGCGCCAACATATCATCGATTGGCGGATATGGGCCCCGGACTTGCCGCTTCGCGACAATCCGGGGATCGGTGGCGGCTCACATCGACGGGATCGGCAGAATTTCCATCACCTCGACGCCGTCGCCGGGGAAAATGGTGAAGTGCGGATGGCCTTCGAACATCCTGGCGGCGGCTTCGTGCGAGTCCGCCTGGACGACGACATAAGCCGCCATGACGTTGCGAATGTCAGAGACGCCGTCGCTGGTGATGCGTTTGGTTTTGCCGAGCGGTCCGCCATTTTCGGTGATGGCGGCCTGGTGTTTTTGAACCCAATCGCCCCAGGCTTTCATGCCCTTGGCCTCGCGCTGCTTGCGCTCAGCGTCGCTCAACGCATTCCAGCGTTCGCGCCCGGCGGCAGTGCCAGTGTATATGGCAAGATACTTTTTCATCGCGATTCTCCTCAGGATGGTCTGTAGAACAGAATGATGCCGCCGCCTTCGATGGGGCGCGCTTCGATCAGATCGAGACGCTGACGCGGGTCTTCGGCTTTGAACATCGGCGCGCCGCCGGTCACGCCCAGCAGCAGCGGTGCGATGCAGATGCGGTATTCGTCGATCAGGTTGACCCGGCGCAACGATGACGTGAGCTGAGCGCTGCCGAAGACGAAGATGTTCTTGTCGCCGGCGTCGTGCTTCAGCGCGGCGACGTCGTCGACCGATCGAAGCAGCCGCGTGTTCTTCCAATCCGCGGAATTGAGCGTTGTGGAAACGACGACTTTCGGCGCATTGTTCATGCCGCCGCTGATCTCGCCGGGTTCGTCGGCGGCCTTCTGCCAGTACTCGGCCATGCCTTCGTAGGTCTTGCGGCCGAACAGCAGGATGGTTGAGTCAGCGAGCTGTTCCTTGGAGAGCTGCTCCAATTCCGGTCCCCAGACGGTTTCGTGCATGGAGAGATCCCAAGGCGCTGCGCCCTCGAAGGCGCCGTCCAGCGACATGATGTTCCAGACGATGAGCTTGGCCATTGTCACGACCCTCGCTTCA
>JAFEDV010000254.1 GCA_018241475.1 Pseudomonadota bacterium
CGCGCCTGCAGCAGCGCGCCAGCCCCGATGCGCTATGGAGCGAGGCGCGGAGCGTGGTGTGCCTGGCGCTGAACTACGCACCGGAAGCGGACCCGCTGGCGGTGCTGGAGCGAAAAGATCGCGGCGCGGTCAGCGTCTATGCCCAGGGCCGCGACTATCACGACGTAGTCAAAGGCAAGCTGAAGGAGCTGGCGCAGTGGCTCGCGCACGAGACTGGCGCTGACGTGAAAGTGTTCGTCGACACCGCGCCGCTAATGGAGAAACCGCTGGCGGAGCGTGCGGGTCTTGGCTGGCAGGGCAAGCACACCAACCTGGTCTCGCGCGAGCACGGTTCATGGCTCTTTCTCGGCGCCATTCTGACCGCTGCGGAGTTGGCGCCGGACGCGCCGCACGATGACCATTGCGGCTCATGCCGCGCGTGCCTCGACATCTGCCCGACCGGCGCCTTCCCGGCGCCCTATCAGCTCGATGCGCGGCGTTGCCTCGCTTATCTCACCATCGAGCACAAAGGACAGATTCCGATCGAGTTTCGCGGAGCTCTCGGCAATCGCGTGTTCGGGTGTGACGATTGCCTGGCGGCATGCCCCTGGAACAAGTTCGCGCAGCAGGCGCGCGAGACGCGGATGAGTCTGCGCGGCGATCTTCGTCTGGCGCCGCTCGCGGAGCTTGCCGGTCTCGACGACGCACAATTTCGCGCTCGCTTTGCGGGTACGCCGGTCAAGCGAACCGGGCGCGACCGGTTCGTGCGCAACGTTGTGTGCGCGATCGGGAATTCGGGCGACGTGAGTTTGGCGCCGGCGGCGGAACGCCTCCTGGATGATAATTCACCGCTGGTCAGGGGAATGGCGGTTTGGGCGCTAAGGCAGCTGCTTGACGCCGACGCTTTTCGACGCCTCAAATCCGAACGCGCGCCGCTTGAGCAGGATGCCGACGCCGCGCGGGAGTGGGCGGCATGACCCCGGACGAGGAAAATCCCAGGGCGGCCGCCGAAGAGCCGACGCCGGCGAGCGGGGAGGAAGACGCGCGCAGCGTCGAGGAGCCGGCGCCGCAAGGCGAATCCGACGCATCAGCCGAAACGCCGCTCGAACCGCCGGAAGCAAGTGAAACCACGCCCGAACTGGAGTCCGCGTCGGCTGTGGCAGCGCCAGAGCCGCAATTGCCGGAGCCTTTGGCGCCGGCTTACGACGATGTCTCGGCGCCTTACGACGAGCCAATGAGCGATGACGCCTTCGCGCGCCCTCGATACGAGCCGGCCGCCGATGAGCCGAGCTTGTTCGGTGTGCCGGATGAGCAGCCGGAGATCCGGTTTCCGGGCGAGGGCCGACGGCGCGGGCCGCGCGTGCGCGACGCGCAGGCCAATCTCGATCTCGATCTTGGCCGCATCAAGCGCCGCAAGCGCTACGGCCTGCTGCTCACCACGTTTGGTGTGTTGTTCGTTGCGCTCGTGCTGGCGCCGGTGACATGGGTGCTCGCCTACCTGTTTGTCGATCCCCCCTCGACGGTGCTGATGATGCAGCGTGCGGCGGAAGGGCAGACCATCCATCACATGCCTGTGTCGATCAATCGCATCTCGCCCTACATGATCCGCTCGGTGATCGCCGCGGAGGATTCCAATTTCTGTTCGCATCATGGATTCGATGTGAACGCCATCCAGGATGCGATGGAGTCGAATGCCGATGGCGGACGCATGCGTGGGGGATCGACAATCAGCCAACAGACGGCCAAGAATCTGTTCTTGTGGCCGCAGCGTTCCTGGGTTCGCAAAGGCTTCGAGACCTACTTCACGGCGCTGATGGAGTTCATGTGGCCCAAGCATCGGATCATGGAAGCCTATCTGAATTCAGCCGAATGGGGCGACGGCAATTTCGGCATTGAAGCGGCCGCGCGCGCGCGGTTCGGAGTGTCGGCGTCCGATCTCACGCCGCTGCAGGCCGCACGCTTGGCGGCCGTCTTGCCCAGCCCCAATCGCTGGCGGGCGGACAGCCCGGGTCCGTACGTGCGCCGACGCGCTGCGAGCATAGTCGATCGCGCTCAGGTCGTTCGCAACAATCATCTGGCGTCCTGCGTGTTGCTGATCGACGCGCCGCCATGACAGCGGTCACGCCCTTGCCAGCAGAATTCGCTCCAACCGCGCCGATCTTGCGCTAAACTCCTTCGCGCTCGCGGAAGGGGACAGGTCATGACCATGATGCTCATCGCCGGCGCCGTCGTTGCGGTTTTGCTCGTCGTTGTGCTGAGCTACATGTCGGCGCGCTATTACGAAGGCCGCTACGACCGCACATACATGACCCAGGACGAGCGCGGTTTCAGGCGTGCGCTCAAGGGAAAGACCGTCCTGTGGGATATCGAGGAATCGATCGTGAAGGGGCCGGATGCGCCCCGCATCGAATTCGTGGCGCTCGATCCCGCCACCGGCGGCCGGCGCACGGTTCGGCTGCTCGATCAGAAAACCGGTTCGTTGAGCCTGCGCCCGCAATATTGCGCGCCGCTGCCGTTTGAAGCGGTGACTGCGGACGACCACAAGGTGGTTGTCGAAGCCCGCGTGCAGTTCAGCTTGAACCGCGATCTCCTGAAGCACGTGTACGAGATCCAGGAATTCTCTCTGGCCCTCGAGACCCGCATTCAGAGCGCCTATCGCTCCGAGGTTGGCAAACGCAACGACGAAGTGCTGCGCGCCTCGATCAGCGACGTCGAGCGCGGCGTCATCGAGCATCTGCGCACGGCCGAGGCCGAGGGCGACGAAAAGGGCGAGCCCGGCATGGCGCTCGGGGTGAATTTCCATACGGCGAGTTTCTCGTTCAAGGAGCCGGATGAGTTTGCGTCGTCGCTTGCAGGGCTTGGGGCGCCTTCGACGCCCGAGGGGGCGGCGGCCATGGAAAAAGCGCGCACGCTGGCGCGGACGCAGGGCGTGCTTGCGTTGCGCCCACAGCAGCTCGATCAGATCGGCGATGTCTTCAACAAGCGCGACCCCGCCTCGACCGCTGCGTTGCTGGCGCTGCTCGAAATGCAGACGCGGCAGAATATCGCGGAGGCGCTCGCGTCGTCGGGCCAGCTCATTGTCGTTACACCTCAGGAATTGGGCTTGGTGGGCGATGTGGCGCAGCGAGAGGCGCTGTTGCGCAGCCGCCCGGCGACTGCGGTGCAGCCGCCTGTGGCAAACGGGCCAAGTCAGCGTCCTGAATCGCGCGTCTGATCGGAAACATTGCATGACCCCGCTTGCGGTGTTGGGCCGGCGCCTGTCATGAGGGCGGATGGCGGCGGGTCCGCGGGGACGGAGTCATTTGACTTGTTGAGAATGGTGTTCGGCATCGCCGTGTTCGCCGGCATGATTGCGCTGTGCATCGTTGGCTGGACCTATGGCGGCGCCGGCGGACTTATCGGCGGCGGTTTGGGTTTTCTGATGCGTCTGGGCGGACGCGGTCTCGACTGGGGCGAGCGGCTGGGCAACGCCTATATCGGCGCGCTCATGGGGCTGCCGCTCGGTTTTCTGATTGGCGGCGTTTACGCGCTTGGCTGGCCTGTTGTACAGGCGGCGCTGAACGGACCTGCCTACTGAGGCAGCGAGTTCTGCGCGCCGAGCGGGAACGCAGAACTCGCGCCGATCACTCTCCGAACACACGCACCGTCGCCGTCCGACGCCGCCAGCTGGTTTCCTCATAGGTCATGTCGATACGGTCGATGTTGCGGTCGGCGCCGTTCAAATCGATTGAGCGCGTGCATTGGCCCGGACCGATGAAGTCGCGCACCGACACGTCCTGGACACCGCCATTCCGGTATCTCACTTGCAGATCGTAGAAGCGGATCGGATTGCGATAAACGCAAAGCCGAATGTGGTTGAAGACGCGGTTACCCGGCAGTGAGATTGTATCGTGGTCGGTGCGGTCAGCCACGTTGCGTACGCCGAGCAGCGTCCAGGCGAAAGCCGGAGACGCGAAGGCCGACGCCGCGAGCGCCGCACAGATCAGGGATGCCTTGATGTTCACTCTAGTCCTCCCGGATGAGAGATGGCCCTCACCCGGGAACTAACGGCCAAGGCGCACGGCTCCGTCGCCGGAAAGCGGCCCGCCGGACGGATTCCGGTAGCGGAAGTTACTGTTCCTGGACGGGCGAACCCGTACGTTTGCTTTCACGCACGTTGCCCAGCACCAGCAGGTTGTCGACGTTTGTCGGCTCCAGCCGCACCGCGGCCTGCGCGTCGGCTTCCGCGAGGTCGAACGAGCTTTGATGCATCCGGGCGCTCGCGCGCAAGCGCAACGCCAATGCGTCGTTGGGACGAATATCGAGCGATTGCGACAAGTCTTCCTCGGCGTGGCGGTAGTCATGTTCCATCGCATACGCGCGGGCGCGGTCGATCAACAGGTCGGGCAGTTGCTCACGATCGCCGTGGATGGTGGCGATGGCGAGCGTGAACGCACTGCGTGCGCTCGCCGGATTGTGGTCCAAGAGAAAGGTGTTGCCCGCTTGCGAGAAGAGTTCCGCGCGCAAGGCGCCCAAATCCGGACTGAGCGCCATGGCGAGCGATTGGAAGCGGCGCGCGGCGTCCTCGTAGCGATGCTGCGCCACGAGAGCCATGGCCGCGCAGCGATACCCCAGCACGGAATGGGTTTCCGCCGCCCAGGCCATGCCTTCCTCGTAGGCGCGGTCGGCGTGACTATCGATCATGGCGACGCATTGTTGAAAGCGCGCATTGGCGTCCGTCGCCACAGCAGGGGCTGCCTGCAACAGCGCGAAGGGCAGGATGAGGGCGGCAATGGTCATGGTTGTCTAGCGTCTCCCCAAGTCACAGAGGCCCAACCATGGCGCCGAACGCAAGCGGCAAATCCAGGGCGGGGAGGCGGCGCCGGCTGCGAACGCACTGCAGTCTTGGCTTCGACCGCAGGAGCTGTCGGGCGTACCCTCGCGTCGGCGTCACGGCCCGAATCGGCCAAGAGCGTCCGGTGATTAACGAATCTCAACGCCTTTTTAAGCAAAACCGATATCTATCATCGGTTTAGGCCGAAATAGGCGATTTCGGGCAGCAACGAAGCATTGCAAGAAGGTCACATCCTGACGGTTCTGCAGGTCACGCCTGAGCTTAATGCTGGCGGCGTCGAGAGGACCACGCTTGAAATAGCCCAAGCGATCAGCCGCGCCGGGGGGCTCGCTTTGGTCGCCAGCGCCGGCGGTCGCCTCGAGCCGGACCTCGAGGCGACCGGCGGCGAGCTGGTCAGGCTAGCAGCTCAATCCAAGAACCCGCTGACAATCCTCGCCAACGCATTGCGCATCGCGCGCATCGTGAAGAAACGGCGCGTCGATATCGTGCATGCACGCTCGCGCGCTCCTGCCTGGAGCGCTTGGATGGGCGCGCGGCTCGTGGGCGCGTCGTTCGTGACGACGTTCCATGGCATCTACAACGCGCGTTCGCCGTTGAAGCGCGCTTACAACTCGATCATGGCCAAAGGCGACGTCGTCATCGCCAATTCGGAGTTCACGCGCGAGCACATCCTCAACCACTACGATGTCGATGCCGGCAAGGTGATAGCAATCCCGCGCGGCGCCGATCTTGGCGTGTTCGATCCGGCAAGGGTCACGCGCGGCGAGGTCGAGGCGATGCGCGAACAATGGGGCGTCGCGCCCGACGACTCGCGTTGCGTGGTCATCGCGCCGGCGAGGCTTACGCGCTGGAAAGGCCAGCTTGTGCTGATAGAGGCGGCGAAGCTCATCGAACAGCGGCGACCGGGAACCTTGAAAGTGATCCTCGCAGGAGACGCGCAGGGGCGCTTGAGTTATCCGCAGGAAATACAGGCCGCCATCCGTTCGGCGGGACTGCGCGAAGTGGTGGCGGTCGTCGGCCATGTCGACACAATGGCTGTCGCGCTCGCGGCGTCGGACATCGCGGTGTTCCCGGTGACGGAAGCAGAGGCGTTCGGGCGCGGCGCAGTGGAGGCGCAAGCCATGGGCGTGCCGGTAATCGCATCAAACCTTGGCGGATTCACCGAGACCGTCGTCGAGGGCGAGACGGGATTGCTGGTTCCGCCCGGCATCGCGATCGCGCTGGCGGCTGCGATCGAGCGCATGGTCGACATGGGCGAGGTTGAGCGGCGTGAGATGGGCGCGCGCGCCAGCGCGCGCGCGCGGCAGCTTTACGCCACATCGACGCTGCAATCCGCCACATTGGCGGTTTATCGGCGTTTGCTAGACGGCGCCGCTTCGAAAGCGTCCACGCGTGGGCAAGGCGAAGCGGTGCTCTAAGGCCGTCCGGAGAGCGAAGAAATGGTTGTGTGGCGCAAGGCTCAACCGAAGAGAAAGAATGCCGAACCGATCGGTCCGGCAAAGCATGCCGATCGCGTGCTCGTCATCCAGCTTGGCGATTTGACGGCGTTCATCCAAGCGCTCGCCGCGGCGAAACGTATTCGCGATTTTCACACCGGCGCGCGCATCACGCTGCTCACAACCGAAGCGACTCGCGAACTTGCGGAGAAATGTCCGTACTTCGACACCGTCGAAGGGGATGGCAAGCCGAGTGAACCGCAAGCCATCACTAGGCTCATCGCCCGCATCCGTACGGCCAAGTTCGACATGGTCTATGACCTTGAGGCGTCGAGCCGGACAATGAACTATTTCCAGGGCATGCGTCCGTGGCCGCCGCATTGGTCCGGTCCGGCCGCGGGCGCCTCTCATCGCTACGTCGCCGATCGCGCTCAAACGCATCCGCTCGACCGCTTTGCGGCGCAACTCGAAGCGGCCGGCATTCCGGTGACGGCGCCGCTGGTGCCGGAGATCAATTGGGTGCGGGCCGCGCTTCGCGATCCGCCACGCCTGCAGCCGGATTTTTTCGGCATTCGCGGCCGCTACGTCTTGGTGCTGCCGCGCGGCGTTGAATCGGAGGCCAACCGGAGTTGGTCGTTGGAGAAATACATCGATCTGGCCCGACGCATGGTTCGGCGCGGGGTGACGCCGGTCATCCTGGGCGCGGCCGATGTCCGCCCGATCGGAGCGGCTATCGCCGCCGCCGAACCGTCTGCGAAGAATCTTGTCACGCGCGCCGATCTCTACCAAACCGTCGGCCTCGCGGAACGGGCGGCGTTGGCGTTGGGCGACGATGTTGAACTGATGCATGTGGCGGCCGCCGCTGGGACGCCCTGTGTAACCTTATTGTCGGCGCTGGCGCGCCCCGATCTCGCGGCGCCGCGCGGCAAGGGCGGCGTCGTGGCCCTGACGGCCGCGGTGGTGGCCGATCTGCCGGTTGAGCAGGTCGAGCGGCAGTTGCGGAATTGCGGCGCCTATATCGAACACGCCGCAAGTGCTTGATGAATGGCGGGCTGCAAGCGATATTGGTTACGCGAGTCCGCGCCCCGAAAGGGGCGCGGGTTCGCTTGTTTGATCAACAACGACAGGAGAATGCCCGATAGCTAGACGACCGTACGCCGCGCCACCGCCCTCCAAAGACGGGCCGCGCGTGAATGAGGACATCCGGGGCGTCGCCCGCGTGCTTCTCATCGACGAAAATGGGGAAAAGCAGGGGGAGATGCCGATAGGGGCGGCGCTCGAAGCCGCCCGGGAAGCAGGCCTCGACTTGGTCGAGGTTTCCCCGAACTCCAATCCGCCAGTCTGCAAGATCCTCGACTACGGCAAGTACCGGTTCGAGGAGCAGAAGAAGAAGGCCGAAACGCGCAAGAAGGCCAAGCGGGTCGAACTCAAGGAAATCAAGGTTCGTCCCAACATCGACGACCACGACTACGAAGTGAAGATGAAGGCCATTCACCGCTTCTTCGAAGAGGGAGACAAGGTGAAAGTCACGCTGCGCTTCCGGGGCCGCGAAATGGCCCACACCCACCTCGGCATGGAATTGCTGGAACGCATGCGCGGCGAACTCGAGCCGATCGCCAAAGTCGAGCACGAGCCGCGCTTCGAGGGCCGCCAGGTGGTCATGGTGATGGCGCCGCGCGCGAGCTAAGCTACGCTTCGTCGATTCTCCAAACTCGTGCTGTCTTGTCCTCCGAGGCGGTGACGACGCGCCTGCCATCCGGGCTGAACGCTGCGCTTTGCACGACTCCTTCGTGACCGTTGAGCGCGGCGATCTGAGCGCCAGTTGACGCGTTCCAGACGCATGCCGTTCCGTCCCGGGACGCGGTGACGACGCGCGAGCCGTCGGGACTGAACGCAGAACTCGTAACCCCATCCTGATGCCCGCGGAGCACCACAAGCTTCGCGCCGGTCGCCGCGTTCCAGACGCACGCTGTCTTGTCGCGAGATCCGGTGACGACGCGATTGCCGTCGGGGCTGAACTCTACATTTTGCACCGGCAATACTGCGATTAGTTTGCCGGTAGCGGCGTTCCAAAGACGCACCGTGTCATCAAAAGATGTGGTTGCGATGCGAGCGCTGTCAGGGCTGAAGATTGCGTTCCAAACTAGATCTTCGTGCCCGCGCAACACGTCGATTTGTTTGCCGGAGGCTGTGTCCCAAATTCGTGCGGTCTTATCTTCAGACGCGGTCACGATGCGCGTGCCGTCGCCGCTAAATACACTGCTTCGAAGCTCGCCTTTGTGCCCAACCATTTCTGCGACATGAGCGTCACCATGGCCGCGGGTCGCAACATTCCAGACGCGGGCGACCTTTTCCGTCGAAGCCGTTGCGACATAGGCGCCGTCCGAGCTGAGCGCGGCGCTCCACACGTAGTGATAATCTCCCTTGAAGACATTGCCGCCGAAGGTATCGATAATTTCGCCTGTCAGAGCGTCCCAAACACATGCTTTTCCGAGCGAATGCGTTACAACGCGTGTGCCGTCAGACGAGAACGCCGCACTTGGCGCATATCCTACGTTTCCGCGAAGCTTGGCGATCTGCGCGTAAGTCGTGGCATCCCATAGGTACGCGACGTGGTCCTTGCAATCAGTAATGATGCGCTTGCCGTCTGGACTGAACATGGCAGTCCATACGTGGTCTGCATGTCCGCGAAGGATGACAGTGCCTAGCTTGTCGGGGGTCTCATCCGCGGGCGGTGCTCTCTCCGTAGGCTTGACACGCCTACGCGCGGCATCGCAAAGGCGCTTCCATTCCGCATGCGCGCGATCACCCGCACGCCGGCCAATGAGGTTGGCTGCATGCGCATCGGAAAATTCCAGTGGAATCTTGCAATCCGCTATCAATGCAGGACAAAGGATGCCGCGTTCCTGAGCCTCCCGCGCTTCGCGGCGCACCCATTGACTGTCGCGCGAGCTAGAGCTCCAAAGCACCACGACAACTTGCGCCGCCGCGAGCTCGCGCTCAATCACGGCGTCCCATCGGTCCCCGACTTCGATTC
>JAFEDV010000255.1 GCA_018241475.1 Pseudomonadota bacterium
CACCTCCTCGTAGATCGCGATCATCTCCGGGGTGTCGGTACGGACGTGCGGCTGTCGCTCGTCGAGCGGGCGGCCCTCGATGCGATTCTCGTCGACGATGAAATGGAAGTAGGCGCCGAACGCACTGCGAAGGTAGTCCTCGAACGATTTGGCGCGCTCGCGCGCCTGCCGCAGGATCGGCTTGAAGCGCGCGGCACCGTCATCAGCGAGGGCTTCGAACACCTCCTCCTTGGAGCGGAAGTAATTGTAGAAGGTCCCCGACGCCAAATCGGTGCCGCGAATAATATCGCGCACGGTCGCGGCCTCGTAGCCCAGCTGCGCGAACACCTTGCGCGCCGCCGTCAGGATGGCCTGACGGTTCGCCGCCTTGGTCCGCTCGCGTTTGCCGATCGGCTCGATCGTCGCCGCGTCGCTCATGAAGCTCCCGTTAGAATAACCCCGGATGCATACGCCCATAATTATGACGGCCCGTCAATTTCCCCGGGAGGCAAAGGCTGCTAACCCGGAGCAATGTCCGACTCCCCTCCGAGCTACGCTGCGGGCGACTCCGCCATCGAGCGGGTCAACGCCATGGTCCGCTTCACGCCCCAGGCGCAGGCGCTGGCCATGGAGGTGACCAAGGTCGCCAGGGGCCGGGCGTGGGGGCGTGTGCCCTACCGACCGGAGCTGATTGGCGACCCCGACAGCGGCGTCATCGCCGGGGGCGTGCTCACCACGTTCCTCGACCAGCTCTGCGGCGCCGCGGCGATCCTCGCCATGGACGCGCCCACCGTCGTCGCCACCATCGACCTGCGCATCGACTATATGCGGCCGGCGCGGCCGGGCCGCGACGTGCTGGCGGACGCGCATTGCACCAAGCTCGGCCGCAACATCGCGTTCGTGCGCGCCACCGCTTATGAGGATGCGCCCGACAATCCGATCGCCCACGCGAGCGCCGCCTTCGCCATCACCGGCGCCGCCAAGAAGAAGAAATGAACCCGCAAGAACGCCTCGCCGCCGCGCTTGCGCGCATTCCCTACGCTCGGTTTCTCGGCGTGCGCGCCGAACTCAAGGGCGATGAACTCACGCTCATCCTGCCGTTCGCCGATCACCTCATCGGCAATCCGCTGCTGCCGGCGCTGCATGGCGGCGTGGTCGGCGCCTTGATGGAGTTGACCGCACTCACACAGCTCGCCATCGCCTCGAAAAGCGAGGCGTTTCCGAAGACGATCGATATCAGCGTGGACTATCTGCGCTCGGGCAAACCCGCCGATACGTTCGCGCGGGCGCGTGTGGTGAAAGTCGGACGGCGCATAGCCAACGTGCAAGCTGAGGCGTGGCAAGCCGAACGCGCCAATCCCATCGCCGCCATGCACGGACACTTCAAGCTGCCTGACGAGGGCGGCGCGGCAGTCGGGATGAGCGATTGACCGACCGCCATTGTTCCGCTGCAAAGCGGTTCCATCGGCCGCGCACAGCGCCTATCTCGAGACCTCGGATCTGGAATTTTTCATGACATCGCGACCGGCGTCGCCGGAAACCAAAGCCTCAACCTCAGCAGTGCTGATGCATCTTGCCCAAGCTGAGGGAGAAGAGCGCATCAGTGTGGGCGAAATCGTCTCGCGTTTGGGCGACCGCGCGCCCGGTCTGTTGCTCGTCATGCTGGCGCTGCCCATGTGCATCCCCAACGTGCCGGGAATTTCAACGATTTTCGGCCTGCTCATGCTGGCCCCGGCGATGCAGCTGGTGTTGGCGCGTGAGCAATTGTGGCTGCCGAATCGAGTGCGCGCCTGGACGGTCTCGCGCGCCGCGCTGAGTAATGCTCTGCGTCGCGCGGCGCCCACGCTGCGGAAGATCGAGAGGTTCGTCGGCGCGCGCTGGACGATGTTCGTGCTGCCGCCCGCGGAGCAATTGCTCGGTCTGCAGACGCTGCTCATGGCGCTGGTGCTCATGTTGCCGATCCCGGGCGGAAACTGGCCGCCGGGCATCACTGTCGCCGCGACGGGATTGGCGTTGGCGCAGCGCGACGGACGGCTCGCCCTGCTCACCGTGCCGATGGCCGCAGTCTCCATCGCGATTGCATGGGTCGGCTTCCGCATTGGCGCGGCGGTGGTCATCCACGGCTTCCACGCTCTGGCGCGCCTATTCGGCGGCTAGCGGCTACGAGTCGAGCGGCGAAGTATCGCTCGGCATGAAGCGCAAGCGCAACGCGGCGACCGACGCTAGCGTCAGGTGATTGGTGAGTTCATACTGAACCGGCGTCGGTTCGAGATCGAGCGCATCGACGCGCTCGCGCAGACGCGACAAATCCTCGATGATGCGCTCG
>JAFEDV010000256.1 GCA_018241475.1 Pseudomonadota bacterium
GAACAGGCCGTTGTCATCCTCGACGTTGTGGAGCGGATCAAGGCGGCGAATCCCAACGCCATTTTCGTTTGCGATCCGGTGCTGGGCGATGACGGGCGCGTCTATGTAAGTGGCGCGATCGTCGACGCGGTGCTGAACGGGCTGTTTCCGCGCGCCGACTGGCTGACGCCGAATGCCTATGAACTGGGCATGCTGGCCGGGCGTGAGATCGATGGCCTGCAAGCGGCGCGCGATGCGGCGCGCCGGATCGGCAGGCCGGTCCTGTGTTCGTCCATCCGCACTTCAACCGGCGTCGGGAACCTCTATTCGGCGGCGGGCGCGGAATGGTTTTGCGAGACCGACCGACTGCCCCGGGCGCCGAAAGGAACCGGAGACCTGCTCTCGGCCCTCTTTGTTGCAAGGCGCCTGCGCGGAGAAGCCCCAGCTGTGGCCCTCGAAGCGGCGACCGGGGCCGTCTATGACGTCATCGTCCGGTCGCTGGCGGCGGAGAGCGAAGACCTTCTGCTCCCCGCCGCGCAGCAGGTGTTGGAAGAACCGGTGACGTGGCCCTTAGCGCGGCCGCTGGAGATGTAGATGGCGGGGGGCTTTGTCGCGCCCGGATTCGAGCGGGTGCGCGATGCATTCGAAGCCGGTTTGGCCGAAGAATTGGGCGCGGGCTTTGCGGCTCTGCGCAACGGCGAAGTCGTGGTCAATCTCTGGGGCGGCTGGGCCGACCGCGCGCAAACGCGGCCGTGGACGCACGATACGATCGTGCCGGTCTATTCGACCACCAAGGGCGTGTCGGCGATGGTGATGGCATGGCTCGTCGATCGCGGGCTGCTGAACTACGAAGCGGCAACCGCCAGCGTGTGGCCTGAGTTCGGCGCGCATGGGAAAGATAGAGTTACTGTGGCGCAGACGCTGGCGCACCAGGCTGGCGTGCCGGGGTTTCTGGAGCCGATCGATCCGGATCTGTGGCTCGATCCGCCGGCGTGTGCGGCGGCGATCGCCGCGCTCGCGCCGTTATGGCCGCCGGGTAGCGCCAGCGGCTATCATCCGCTCACCTGGGGCTATATCGCCGGCGAATTGGCGCAGCGCGCATCGGGACGTTCGCTCGGGACGATCCTGCGCGAGGAGATTTGCGCGCCGCTTGGCATCGATTTCTCCATCGGTACGCCGGAGAGCCAGCACGCGCGTGCGGCGGAGATGAAGAAGCCCACGCAAGCCGGCGCATTCGGAGAGATCACGGCGCCGCGCAAGGCGGCGTTCTTCACCAAATGGGCGGCGCCGGTGCGCGGTTCGACGCAATGGCGGAGAATTGAAATCCCTTCCGCCAACGGACATGGCACGGCGCTCGGCGTGGCGCAGCTTTATGAGATTTACGCAACCGGCGGTTCGATGGGAGGGGCTCAAGTGCTATCGCCGGATGCTTTCGCGCAGCTGACTGAGCAGCGCTGGCGCGGCGACGATCTGGTGCTGCCGTTCAACATGGACTGGCGCACAGGCGTGGTCGGCAACTCCAACGGCTTCTACGGACCGAACGCCGGGACGTGCGGGCACTCGGGCATGGGCGGCTCAGTGGGGTTCGGCGATCCCGTCGCGGGAATTTCCGTCGGTTATGTGATGAACAGGCAATCGCATCACATCATGGGCGATCCGCGATCGCTGAAACTCATCGACGCCCTGTATTCATGCGTATGACGCGCAAGCTCTTTGAAATATCCGCCGTGGTGATCGCCATTGGCCTGCTGCTGGTGTTCGCGCAGCGGATGCTGGGCGTGCAGGGCTACCGGCTGGCCAGCGGGCAGCCCCTGTGGGGCGACTTCATCGCGTTCTGGAGCGCGGGCAAAGCAGCGCTTGAAGGACACGTGGCGCAAATTCATGACCGTGTGTTCCTGGCGCACATTCAGCAGACGACCATCCCGGGCATGCACGTGATGGCGCCGTGGAATTCGCCGCCGCCGTTCCTGTTCTTCGTGATTCCGTTTGCGCTCCTGCCCTACGGGCCGGCGGCGGTGACCTGGCTGATCCTGACCGGCGCGCTCTATCTCTTCGCCGCAAGCAAGATCTTGCCCGACAAGCGCGCGCTAATCTTCGCGGTGACGCTGCCGGCGGCGCTTTATCATCTGGGTACGGAGCAAGTTGGGCTGCTGATCGCCGGGCTGAACGGGCTGGCTTTGTATTGGCTGGACCGGCGGCCGCGCGCGGCCGGCACGCTGGTGGGCCTGCTGATCATCAAGCCGCACCTGGCAATCCTGTGGCCGTTCTTGCTGGCGCTGACGCGACGCTGGACTGCCTTCTTCGCGGCGGCGGCCTGCACAACATTCCTAGTTGTCGCCGCGGGATTGGTGTTCGGCTTCGAGTCCTACAGGCGTTTCTGGAACAATCTCGGACCCTCGCAAGACCTGATCGCACACCTGGGCACCGGCAAGCAGACGTTCGGCAGCTTGTTTGGCAATCTGCTCGCCTTGCACGTGCCCATGCCATACGCGATTGCCGGGCACGCCATGAGCGCGGCGCTGGCGTTCGCCGCTGCGATCTACGTGTTCACGCGCAAGGTCGACTGGCGGGTACAGGGCGCTGCGCTGTGCTCGGCGACGCTGCTTCTCTCCAGCTACCTCTTCTTCTACGACTTCGTGCTGCTGGGTTTGGCCGCCGCATTGCTGGCGCCGCCGCGCAACAAGTTCGAGACGGCGGCGATGGTGTTCGCATGGCTCGCCGGCATGTCGGTGGCGTTCAGCTACGCCATTCCTCTACCGCTGTGTCCGTTCTCAGCATGGCTGGTGCTGATCGCTTCTATCTTGCGTGCAAGAAGCGAGGCCTCTCGCCCGGCGCTAGCACCACAGCCGTAAGCGGGCCTCCAAAGCAGGCGCCAGTGTCGACATTGATGCGGCGCGGCTGAACGTCAGGCTCGAAATCCTCGGTCGGCGTGTGACCGTGAACGACGAGAATGTTTTTCAGCTCTTCTCGATCGGGCCATCGGGACGATTTGAAGAATCTCTCCGACCTTGTCCACATGCGGAGCTCGTCGGAATCGTTCGGGAACGCCTTCGGATCGATACCGCCATGAACGAAGACCAGACCACGTTCCTGGTCGCGATGCATGGTGGGAAGATTGCGCATCCAATTGACATGGGCGGCATCGATCGCATCGCGCCAATGGTCGGCGCTGCCGTTGACGGCCTTGTAGGACGCTATGGTTTCGTCGCCGCCGTTCATGGCCCCATGATAGAGACCGATGGTTTCGTCGCGCTCGTAGGCGTGCAGCATAAGTTCTTCGTGGTTCCCACGAATGACAATGGCGCCCTCCTGGGCATTGCGGCGCATCGCCGTTTCGACCACGGTACGGCTTTCGGCGCCGCGGTCGATCAGGTCGCCGATGAAGACGATTCTGTGGTCGGCGCCGCCGACGTCGCTGGCGATCTGCGCGAGCAGATCGTCGAGCTTCGCCTTCTCTCCGTGAACGTCGCCGATTGCGTAATAAACCGTCATGCCATCCGTGCGCGCCGGATCGTGTCCCAGCTGAAGAAAGCTAGGCCAATCCAGATCAGCGCGAAACTGGCGGCGCGCAGCGGCGTGAAGGGTTCGCCGAAGGCAAGGCCGGTGGCGAACTGCAGAGTCGGCGCAAGGAACTGCAGCAGCCCCAGCGTCGTGAAGCTGACGCGCCGGGCCCCGAACGCGAAGGCAGTGAGCGGAATGGCGGTGGCGGGGCCGGCAAGCA
>JAFEDV010000257.1 GCA_018241475.1 Pseudomonadota bacterium
ATGACCGAGAACGCTTGCAAACGGTTCAGGAAGAAATGGATGACCAAGCGGAGACCCGCTACGCCCGCGTGGTCCGTGAGATTGAGGATCTTCGGCGCGTGCTCGAACGCTCGCAAGAACGCGTCGGCGTCGAGGCGACTGAACTCCAACGTGTGGTCGAGATCGCGTTCGACCGCGCTGGCGCCCCGCTCAATCATCAGGCCGCGCAATCGGTTGGCGCGATACGCGCGTTTCCGATTGAAGGCGACAATCCAGTCTTTGCCCACGACCCCAGCTGGCTCGATGCGCTTGACGACCTCAGGACAAGGCGGCGGGCTCAACGCGAGCGACTAAATGAATGGCGCCGCAGCGCGCCCCTGCGTGCCATCTCGTTCGCGCCGCCGGTGCTAGACGACGGACGAGACGCGACAGACGTTGTGCAGGTGCATCTCGAACATCGCTTGGTCAGGCGCCTGCTGTCTCGCTTTCTGTCGCAGGGCTTTCAGAGCGACTTGGACCGCGTATGCGCTATCATGAGCGAAGGCGCGCAAGCACGCGTGATCTTGCTAGCCCGGCTGATGCTGTTTGGACTGCAGGGGCAGCGACTTCACGAAGAGATCATCCCAGTAACCGCGATCTGGACTGAGGCCGACCGGCAAACCAAGTCGCTGCGCGCATTGGGCCAGGAAGGCGAGGACACAACACTCGATCAGCTTGAAGTGTCGATCAAAAAGTCGCGTGCTGCGCCGGGTACGGTGGTTCAGCGCCTGAAGGCGCTTGTGGAACGTGACATCGCAGACCTTACAGCAGAGCTTGAGAAGCGCGCCCAAAAGGCGCTCGATGCGGCAACGCAAGATCTGAAAGTTGCTGGGGAACGCGAATACAGGTCGCTGGCGGACCTACTTAGGGCGCAGCGTGACAGAATCCGCACGGCCGAACGCAAAGCGGCCGAGGCCGACCTGCCGCTGCTTGAGCGCATGCAACCGGACGAGCGTCGCCAGCGCGAAGCGGATCGCCGTCACTGGAGCCAGCGATTGTTGCGTATCGAACA
>JAFEDV010000258.1 GCA_018241475.1 Pseudomonadota bacterium
ATCTCCAAGAGGCCAATGGAGCGAACTGGACGCCTCCACTGCTCTTGCAACAGATCGCCGACCGCATCGCTAAAGCGGGCGGTACGCCGATAGCGGTCGCGCAGGACGGGCGGCCTCTCGGTGTCGTCCATCTAAAAGATATCGTCAAAGGCGGCGTGAAGGAGCGGTTCGCCGAACTGCGCTCCATGGGCATTCGCACCGTGATGATCACCGGCGACAATCCGCTCACGGCGGCGGCGATTGCGGCCGAAGCGGGCGTCGATGATTTTCTCGCGCAAGCCACGCCGGAGCGCAAACTCGAACTGATCCGCACTGAGCAAGCCAAAGGCCGGCTCATCGCAATGTGTGGGGACGGCACAAACGACGCGCCCGCACTCGCTCAGGCCGATGTGGGCGTCGCAATGCAGACAGGAACCGTCGCCGCGCGCGAAGCGGGCAACATGGTCGACCTCGACAGTGATCCGACCAAGCTCATCGAGATCGTGGGCATCGGCAAGCAACTGCTGATGACGCGCGGTGCGCCCACGACGTCCTCGGTGTCGAACGACGTGGCCAAGTATTTCGCGGTCCTCCCAGCGATGTTCGCGGTGATCTATCCGCAGCTAGATGGGCTCAACGTGATGCGGCTGTCGAGCCCCCAAAGCGCAATTCTCTCCGCGATCATCTTCAATGCGCTCATCATTGTCGCGCTCATTCCGCTGGCGCTGCGCGGTGTGCCGTATCGACCCGCGCCGGCGGGACAACTGCTCGCGCGTAACCTTGCTGTCTATGGCCTGGGTGGCATCATCGCGCCATTCGTGGGCATCAAGCTGATCGATCTTCTCGTTACGGCTGTGCATCTGGTGTGACCATGTCTCAGATTCGTCCCGCTCTCGTTCTGCTCGCGCTCTTCACTCTCCTCTTCGGCGTGATCTATCCGTTCGCCATCACCGGCATTGCGCAGCTTGCCTTTCCATCCCATGCGAATGGAAGCTTGATCGAGCGCAACGGCCAAGTTGTCGGCTCCGCGCTGATCGGTCAGAGCTTTTCACGGCCGGAATATTTCTGGCCGCGCCCGTCGGCCGCCGGTCAGGGTTATGACGCGAGCGCTTCATCCGGCTCGAACTACGGCGCCTCTTCCCGAGCACTCGTTGATCGCGTTCGCGGCGATGTTTCGCGCCTGCATCAGGGCGGCGTGCAAGGGCGTATCCCGGCCGACCTCGCGACAGCGTCCGGCTCTGGACTCGACCCGCACATCTCGCCGGCCGCCGCGCAAGCGCAGGTAGCTCGTGTTGCAGCGGCCCGTCACCTGTCGGAACAGCAAGTGGCAGCGCTCGTGGCGCGCTATACAGAACCGCCCTTCTTGGGGCTCATCGGCGAGGCGACCGTCAACGTACTAAGGCTCAATCTGGCGCTCGATGAAACGCGGCCAGCGGGACCCTGAGCCATGCCGCAAGTCGAAGACACTCGCCCATCACCGGACGCGCTGCTCAAGCTGGCGGCAAAGCAGGAGCGCGGCAGGCTAAAACTCTTCCTTGGTGCGGCGCCGGGCGTCGGCAAGACCTACAAGATGCTCGTTGAAGCGCACAACAGAAAGCGCGAAGGCGTCAATCTCGCGATTGGCATTATCGAGCATCACGGACGCGACGATACGCGTCATCTCATCACTGGGCTCGAAATCATTCCGCGCCGGCATGTCGAGTATCGAGGCCAGACGCTGAAGGAAATGGACCTCGACGCGATCTTGAAGCGCAAACCAAAGCTCGTTCTCGTCGACGAACTGGCGCACACGAACGCCGAAGGCGTGACACACCCGAAGCGCTGGATGGATGTGCGGGATATTCTCGCCGCTGGCATCGATGTCTATTCTACGATGAACGTCCAGCACCTCGAAAGCGCAAACGACATCGTCGCCAAAATCACAGGCGTGCGCGTACAAGAAACGGTTCCGGACAGCGTGCTCGATCTCGCCGACGAAGTTGAGATCGTCGACATTACGACAGAGGAATTGCAGCGGCGGCTGCGCGAGGGAAAAGTCTACCCTGAGGAAGTGGCACAGCGCGCGCTCGCGAACTTTTTCAGCGAGGGCAACCTCACGGCTCTACGCGAACTAGCCTTGAGACGGGCCGCCGAGCGGGTTGAGCAAGCCATGCGCAGCCATATGGCGGAGCATGGCATCGAGGGGCCGTGGGAAGCGAGCGACCGCGTCCTAGCGTGTGTAGACGCTACTCCGGCCGCCCATTTGGTCGTCCGACGCGCCAAGCGCCTCGCGGATCGCCTTCGCGCGCCTTGGGAGGCTGTGCACGTCGAAACGCCAGATAGCGAGCGTGCGCCGACGCGCGAGCGCGACACGCTTCTTGGGACCTTCCGCTTGGCCGAAGAGCTTGGCGCCAAGACCTGCTCTCTAAGCGGCGGTGACGCAATCGAGGAAATCCTCGCCTATGCGCGCGACCAGAACGTAACGCACCTCGTCGTTGGCGCGGCCTCGCGCCCTTTGTGGATTGAACTCTTTCGCGGTTCGATGATCCGCCGCCTGGTTCGGAGCGCCGGTGATATCGCCATCGAGATTACACCGCGAGAGGAAAAGCGTGCTGGCGTGATTTTGCGCGAAACGTTGCGTGCTCCGCCTCTCCGTGAACCGGGCGCCTATATCGGCGCGTCGATTTTCGTGGCTATCGCAACGGCGTTCGCTGTGGCCATCGACACTGCAATAAAGCTCCCGAACATTTCGCTCGTCTTCGTTCTTGCAGTGATTGCCGCCGCAATTCGCTACGGCATGGCTGTTTCGATTTTCGCCGCCATTATTTCGGCTCTCGCCTACAATTTCTTCCTGACAGAGCCGTATTACACCTTTCAAATCGCCGACCCGAGCAATGTGTGGGCGGTGTTCTTCTTTCTGGCCATAGGTGTGGCAGTGAGCGGCGTAGCCGCGCGCGCACGCGCGCAGGCGGTTATCGCCAGGAAGCAAGCTCGACAGTCGGGTGACCTCGAAACGTTTGCGCGCGATCTCGTGGGCATGGAGGATGAGGCGGAGATCGCGGGTCGTGCAGCGGAGACGGCCGCGCGACTTCTGTTTGCTCGTGTCGTCGTGCTCACGATGCAGCATGGAATGTTGGAGCCAATCGCGGAAGCGCCTGGACCGGAGTTTCTTGGCGCTGATGATCTGGCCGCCGCGAAGTGGTCGTTCGAACAACGCCGTGAAGCGGGTCGCGGCTCCGACACATTGCACGGCGCGCGCTGGCTCTTTCTACCCGTTCCCGGAGAACGCGGCTTCGTGGGCGTGATTGGCGTGCGTCCGCAAGACGAGGCCGCACGACTCGATCCCGAACAGCGCCGCGTGCTCGATCTCGTCGCGGCGCAAGCCGGAGTGGCGCTCGACCGCGCCCGTTTCCAGCACGAGGCGGCAGATGCGCGCGTAGAAGCCGAGAGCGAACGGTTAAAAGGCACGCTGCTCTCGTCGGTTTCGCACGATCTGCGCACGCCGCTTTCCTCGATCCGCAGCGCCATCGAGTCTCTGAAGCGCTACGGTGATAAGCACGACGCCGCCACGCGCAACGAGCTACTGGATACGGCTGAAACCGAAGTCCGTAAACTCTCGCGGTTCGTAGAAAACCTTCTCGACATGAGCCGTATCGACGCTGGAGTGGTTCGGGTGCGCAAGGAGCCGGTTGAGGTCTCCACATTGGTCGAGAGTGCTCTTGATCGAGTGCGTACTCCACTCCAGAGCAAGGTCCTATCGCGCGACGTTTCCACTGGACTGCCGCACGTCTTGATCGACCCAGCATTGGCTGAAACGGCAATTGCCAATGTACTGGAGAATGCCGCCAAGTACGCGCCACCCGGATCGACGGTGCTCGTGCGCGCCTATCGGAAGGATCACGCCGTGACGGTCGAGATTGTAGATGAAGGTCCGGGTTTCCCAGCCGGCGCCCTTCCAGGTCTATTCAATAAGTTCTCGCGGGGGGTCGAAGGCGATGGCCGTCCCCCTGGCACCGGTCTTGGTCTCGCCATCGCTAAGGGCTTCATTGAGGCGCAAGGTGGGTCTATCGATGCGCAGAATCGCTCAGACCGCTCGGGTGCGGTGGTCCGTCTTCATTTCCCGATTGAGGCTTGAGAAGCGTGACGACTGAACTCCAACGCGTCTTGGTGGTCGAGGACGACAAGGGTTTGCGTCACACGCTCACGGCGACGCTACGAGCGGAAGGCTATTTCCCAGACGAAGCCGGCAGCGTGTTCGCTGCCAACGAACGCATTTCCGAAAACAAGCCAGACCTTATCGTCCTCGATCTTGGCCTACCGGACGGCGATGGCATGACCTTACTCGCCGATCTGCGGGGCGCTGGCGATCTCACACCCGTCATCGTGCTCACAGCGCGCGGCGACGAGGAGTCGAAGGTCAGGGCGCTTGATCTCGGCGCCGACGACTACGTCACTAAG
>JAFEDV010000259.1 GCA_018241475.1 Pseudomonadota bacterium
AGCGAAGAGGCTTTCGCCGAAGACCAAGTGGCTCATCCTCAATTCGCCGTCGAACCCTTCGGGCGCGGCCTACACGCGCGCTGAACTCAAGGCGCTTGCTGAAGTGCTGCTCGGATTTCCGAACGTGCACATCCTGACCGACGATATGTACGAGCACCTGACCTACGGCGATTTCGAGTTCACGACGATCGCCCAGGTCGAGCCGCGTCTGTATGAGCGCACGCTGACCATGAACGGCGTGTCGAAGGCCTACGCCATGACCGGCTGGCGCATCGGCTACGCTGGCGGGCCTGAGCAGATCATCAAGGCGATGGCTGGCGTGATGGGGCAGACCACGTCATGCGCATCGTCGATCGCGCAATGGGCGGCGGTGGAGGCGCTGAACGGCACGCAGGACTTCATCCCGAAGAACAAGCTGGTGTTCCAGGGCCGGCGCGATCTGGTGGTGTCGATGCTCAACCAGGCCAAGGGCATCAGCTGCCCGACGCCGGAAGGCGCCTTCTACGTCTATCCGTCGATCGCGGCGCTCATCGGCAAGACCGCCCCGAGCGGGGCCAGAATCGTCAATGACGAGGCGTTCGCGTCCGAACTGCTGACTGCAGAGGGTGTCGCCATCGTGCATGGCGAAGCGTTTGGCTTGGGGCCATGCTTCCGCGTTTCCTATGCTGCGTCGAACGCGGAACTCGAAGACGCATGCGCGCGCATCCAGCGCTTCTGCGGCAGCTTGCGCTAGGCAAGAAAAGAGCCCGGCCAAAGGCCGGGCTCTACGTGTTGGTTGCCGTTTCTCTTAGTGGAAGGTGATGGTGACGGCCGTGCGCCGGTTGAGCGGCTCGCGGACGCCATCGCGCGTCGGACGGGCGAGATCGGTTTCGCCGACACCGCGCGCCTGGATCGAGGCGGCTGCGATGCCGCGTGAAACCAGTGCGTCGCGCACCACGGACGCACGCCGTTCCGATAGCCCCATGTTGTAGCGCGCGGAGCCTGACGTGTCGGTATGGCCGACGACTTCGACGGCGGTGAGGTTGCATTGGCGTGCACGCGCCACGGCCTCATCGATCGTCGCCATCGCCGCTTGGTTGAGGTTCGAGCGGTCCCACTCGAAGTACACCACAAAGTCCGCAGTCGGGCACGCCGGCGGCGGAGGCGGCGGTGGCGGAGGAGGAGGCGGCGGCGGTGGAGGCGGCGGAGGCGCAGCTTTGTGGCCGAACCGATAACCGACGCCGATCAGCAGAGTAGTCGATTCCATGTCGACGGTGGATGGCCCGAGATGGAAGAAATGAGCGCGTTCGTAGTTCGCATACCGAACCTCAGCGCGCGTGAAGAGATGGTCGTTGTAGTCGTGCTGCACGCCAACGCCGACGGTCCAGCCGGAAACCGTGTCGGAGTCAGTGCCTCCGGCGAGCGGTATGTAACGCGTTTCCAAGTTCGCCCAAGCAGCGCCGCCCGCGGCGTAAATCTGAGTGTGATCCGTCAAGTCATAAGCGACGCGAATGCGGGCGTTTGCTGTCCAACGCTGCCTCACCCGATAACGTTCGTCTCCAACTTGGGCGATCGCAGCGTCCGCGCGAACTTCTTCCTCGATGGGCGCTCCGGACAGGTGCGTGCCGTTGCCGTCCGACCAGTTGCCGTCGACCTCCACGCCGGCTGACCAATGCGGACTGAAGCGGTGCGAGAAGCCGGCGAACGCCCCAGCCGTTGCACCGTTGCTGTCGAGGCTGAATCGCGACGGATAGAGCGGGATGTTGACGTCGGAATTGGACCAGGAATAGCCGGCCTGCGCGCCAACATAGAAGGTGTTGTCTTGCGCAAGCGCTGGCGCCGCGCCCAGAAGGCAAAAAGCCGTGACGGCGGTCGCAAGAAGGTGACGCATGGAAAAGTCCCCGTTTTCAACCAGCGGTCACAGATTTAGGCTGCTGGCTCGCCAGCGCACGCGGCCACTCCCAAGACGCGAAGAATCCGCTGGTGTTGAGCCGGATCGCGTCGAATAGGCCGCTTCAATTCTCCAACTGGAACGTCAGCCCGGCGTGCGCCCGCAGGCGTTCGATCAATGGGCCGCCCATGGCGGCGGCGGGCGTCCAAATGCCGCCGGCGGTTGCCTGATGGTCCACGTCGCGCGCGAGGCACAGCGCCGCCTCCGCGATCATCTTCGACGTCGAACCGTAGCCGGGGTCCTTGTCGCCCTTCACCCCGGCGCGAAGCGTGCGTCCATCGGCTGTGGCGCCGGCGAAAAGCACATCGTAGCTTCCGTTCTCCCGCTCTTGCTTGGACGGGCCCTGGCCGGGCTTCGGCAGCACGAAGGCGCGCAGTAGGGCGCGCGTCGGGGCAAAGCCGAGCAAGGCGGTTTGCATCTTGGACTGATTGACGGCGGCGCGCGCGCGCTTCTCGCCGTTGGCTCCTTCGCCGGTCAGCATCATTTCATCGTAGATGAAGTCGCGTCCATAAGCATAATTCATGAGCGCGTTGGAGCGATGCACATTCTTGGTGTTGATCGGCGCCATGACAAAAGGCGCCGCCCAGCCGACGCCTTCGTCATGTCGCGCCGCATCGCCGCGCGGCTGTGGCGCGCCTTTCGCCCCGGCAAGCGCGAACGGATCGGTCAACACTTTCGCAAGCGACGGGTCAGCTTGAACTGCTTTCATCGTCGCTAGCATCGAGGCCATGGTGCCGCCGGAGAAGCCGCCCTTCATCTTGCGCACGCGCCCGTGCACAACCATCAGCGGCGCGCCGAAGCGCTCACTCGCCTGCTGCTGCAGGTAGAACACGCCGAGATCGAATGGAATGGAGTCGAAACCGCAGGAAAACGTGATGCGCGCGCCGGATGCCTTCGCTCGCGCCTCGTACTTGGCGATCATCGCCGCCATCCAGTTGGGTTCGCCGCAGAGATCGACATAGTCCGCGCCGGCGTCCACGCAGGCCGCGAGCAGCGGCTCGCCGTGGAGCTGATAGGGGCCGACTGTGGTCAGCACCACCTTGGTGCGCCGCGCAAGCGCCTCGAGCGAAGCCGGATCGGAAGCGGCGGCGACAATGATCGGTGCGCCTGCGCCGATCTCGCTGCGGACCGCTTCGAGCTTGGCCCGGTCCCGCCCAGCCATCGCCCACGCCACGTTGCTCCCGTAGGCGCGCTGCAGATACTCGGCGACCAAGCGGCCGGTGAAGCCGCTCGCGCCATAGACCACGATTTCGAACTCATGCTCGCCAGTCATTCCGTCCCCGTATTCTTCTCACGCATAGCATGCATGCGCGGGCATGGAATGTCGTCCCTAGCGTCATGCTTGCGCGATTTCGCGCGCGCGCTCACACACGGACGGTGCCGCCGCTCGCCATCGCCGCCGCTTTAAGCTCGGCTATCATCCATGCGAGCTGGAACGCCGCCTTGAAGGGCGGCCGCGGCGACCGCATCGCCGACGCGTTCCTCA
The DNA here is from genome assembly GCA_018241475.1 of Pseudomonadota bacterium. GTDB lineage: Bacteria > Pseudomonadota > Alphaproteobacteria > Caulobacterales > Aquidulcibacteraceae > Vitreimonas. The sequence continues at coordinate 3,417 of JAFEDV010000259.1, forward strand.
TCGCCGTCGGGGGCATTCTTGTTGCGCTGGTGTTATTCGCGACCATGGGGACGCCGGCGGCCGCGTCGTGGCCATTTCTTGCCGCCTCGGTGCTCATCCATCTCATCTATTGGGCGCTCTTGTTTCGCGCCTACGACATCGCCGATCTCTCGCACATCTACACGCTGTCGCGCGGCACGGCGCCGTTGCTGGTGACGTTGGGCGCGATGATCGCGGCGCATGAAACGCCGCCGCCGGTCAAGGCGGTCGGCATGGTGCTAGTCTCCATCGGCGTGCTGTGCGTGGGCTTCAGCCCCAACGCTCCGTTGCGTGCAAGCTTGTGGGCGTTGCTGCTGGGCGTCAGCATCGCGTCGTATTCACTTAACGATGCGCTCGGCGCGCGTCTCTCAGGCAATCCCGCCTTGTATGTGGGATGGACGAGCGGGCTCATGGGCGTCCCGATGATCGCGTTCTGTTTCTGGCGGCGAGGTCGCGCCCGCTTGCTGACCGACGCGCGCGTGGCCTCGATCCGCGGCATCGCCATCGGGGTGCTGAGCTTTGCGGGGTATGGGCTTGTGCTGTGGGCGCAGACTTTCGCGCCGATCGGCCAGGTGACGGCGCTGCGCGAGACGTCGGTGGTGTGGGGCGCGTTGATCGCTTTCGTGTTCCTGCGCGAGGACCTTGGGCTCCGGCGTTGGCTCGGGGCGGTGATTGTCGCGCTCGGTGCTGGCCTGATCGCGTTCGGCTGAGCTAAACTCGCGCCGATGGGCGATCTTCAGACCATTCGCATAGACGACGCCAAGGCCCTGGTGCGGGTCGGCGTGCCGGAGCCGGAGCGCGCCGCGCAACAGGAAGTGCGCATCTCGGTGACGATGGCGCTCGACGACCCGCCGGACTACGGGACGCACGATCGTATCGGCGCCACTGTCGACTATGACCGCATCTTGCACTTCATCCGCGACGATCTGGGTGAGCCGGCGCACCTGATCGAGACATTGGCCGACCGCGTCGCGGGCCATTGCCTGTCGCTATCGGCGCGCACGCGCTGGGTGGAAGTGACGGTCAAGAAGCCATCGGTTCTTTCGGGCGACGGCATGGTCGCGGTCACCGTTCGCCGTGAGCAGCCATGAAGTGGGCGCTCGTCACCGGCGCGGGCCAGCGGCTCGGGCGCGCGGTCGCGCTCGGCTTGGCCAAGGCGCACTGGGGCGTAGTCGTGCACTACCGGAAATCGGCGCCCGAAGCTGAACACGTCGCGACGCTGGCGCGCGCGCATAGCGGCGGCGCGGTCATCGTAAAGGCCGATCTCGACGATCCTGCGGAGCGCGGCGCGCTGATCGGCGAAGCAACGCGTGCGGCCGGCGCATCGCTTTCTGCGCTGGTGAACTGCGCCGCCATCTTCGAGCACGACACCATCGACACGCTTAGCCAAACGATGCTGCAACGCCATATCGCCACCAACACGCTGACGCCGGCCTTGCTTGCGCGCGAGTTCGCGGAGGCGCTGCCGGAGGACGAGCGCGGCGTCGTCGTCAATTTCCTCGATTTCAAGCTCGCCAGTCCTTATCCGGATCACTTCTCGTACACGCTTTCGAAATACGCGTTGGCCGGCGCGACGGAATTGCTGGCGCGCGCGTTGGCGCCGCGCGTGCGCGTGAACGCCGTTGCGCCGGGCTATGTCTTGCCTGCGCCAGGCCAGAGCGAATCCGACTACAAACGGCTGCATGACGACACGCCGCTGCAGCGGGGACCGACGCCGGAGGATATCGCTCACGCGGCGCGCTTCCTGATCGAGAATGAAGCGGTCACGGGCCAGACGGTTTACGTCGATGGCGGGCGCCGTTTCCGCGCTTACGATCGTGACATGGGCTTCATGTAGTGCGAGCGCGTTGCTCGTGTCCCATGTCACAGCAACACAATCAATTCCCGCTTACCTTCTCCTCATCGGATCGGTGGTCGATCCGGGATGGAGCTGGAAATGTTCAAGTTGATCGCGTTTTGTGCGGCTCTCGCGCTGTTTGCGCCGGTCGCCTACGCCGCCCTTCATCAGGCAGCGCAAATGGTTGCCTGAGGGCGAGCACAGGGGCTGATTATGAAAGCCAAGTGTTGAAGGGCGCGGGGCCATACCGCGCCCTTTCGTTGTGAGTCCGCCCAGCTTCTACAAAAGTTCACGCGACGCGCGACCGGTTTGGCCTAGGCTCGGCTGGCAATCCCTGGGGGGACAGGGAGCGTTTCGATGCGCAATCCGGAACAAAATCGGCCAACGTGGCCCTACCTGCTGATCGCGGGCTGGGTGCTGTTCTCCCTGGTCTCGGCAGTCTGGATCGCCTCGCAGTGGCACGGATTCTAAGCGCCGAATGTTCTTGAAATGTTCTACACTAGGATTATACTCCCAGGTCCATGCCAAAGGACGCGCTGCACGGGCGCGGCGCGCGCACCAACGCGAGCGGCCGCTATGAACGCTTCGCCCGCGAGGCCTATGACGACGGGTGGGCGGGCGAGGCGGTGAGTCCGCTGGAGACCATGGTCACGCCGGAACTAGCCAAGTCGATAATCTCCACCAACCAGAGCCCGGACATCTCGTTCGATCAGTCGGTCAATCCCTATCGAGGCTGTGAGCATGGCTGCATCTACTGCTACGCGCGGCCCAACCACGCCTATGTCGGGCTCTCGCCCGGGCTCGATTTCGAGACCAAGCTGTTCGTGAAATCGAACGCCGCCGAACTGCTGGAGGCGGAATTCGCCAGGCCAAGCTACCGTCCGCGCACCATCATGCTCGGCGGCGTCACCGACATCTATCAGCCTATCGAGCGCGGCTACGGCGTCACCCGCTCCATTCTGGAAGTGCTCGAGCGCTGGCGCCACCCGACCGCGCTCATCACCAAATCGCAACTCGTCATCCGCGACCTCGACATTCTCGCACCCATGGCGGCGCGGGGGCTAGCGAAGGCGGCGATCTCGGTGACCACGATGGAGCGCCGCATCGCGCGCGTGATGGAGCCGCGCGCGGCGGCGCCGCACCGGCGTATCGAGGCGATCCGCGCGCTCGCGGAAGCCGGCGTGCCGGTGACGGCGATGGTCGCGCCGATCATTCCCGGCATCAATGACAACGAGATCGAGCAGATTCTCGAAGAGTCGGCAAAGGCGGGTGCAACGAGCGCCGGCTACGTGATTTTGCGGCTGCCGCTTGAGATCAAGGATCTCTTCCAGGAATGGCTGCGCCAATACTTCCCCGATCGCCGAGCGCGCGTGATGTCGATCGTGCGTTCGATGCGCAGCGGACGCGACTACGATCCGGAATGGGGCAAGCGCCAGAAGGGCGAAGGGCCGTACGCGCGCCTGATCGCGGATCGCTTTGCGCGCGCAATCCGCAAGTTCGGCCTCGACCGCCCGCGTCTGCCGCTGGACCACACGCAATTTCGACGCCCGGTTGAGGCCGGCGGCCAGCCGGACTTGTTTGCCGCCGAGTGAGTCTTCATTCCGCATTGGCGGCATGCGCTCACGCGGGCTAAGACAAACCGCCGACAGGAGGAGAATTCCATGCGCGTCGACAACCAGCGCCCATCCGACAATTTCCAGGACCGTGGTTCGGGCAGTGGCGGTGGCGGCGTGGGCGCCATGGCGCTCTTCGGTCTGTTTCGGCTCTTGGGCTTCCGGGGCATGCTGATCGCGATCGTCGTGCTCGGCGCGATCTATCTCTTCAATCCCTTCCATCTGCGAGAGGCGATTTTCGGATCGGTCGTGAGCAACCTGCCCGGTCAGACGCAGAGCGCAGGCGCGGGCGGGAGCACCTGCGCCGCGTCGCCGGAAAACCAACAGGCCTGCGACTTCTCACGCCGCATCCTGGGTTCGACCGAAACGGTGTGGGCGCAACAATTCCGTGATGGCCGTCTGCCGAACTACGGCGCGCCGGCAACAAGCTACACCGACCCAACACTCGTCGTGTACTCGCGTTCGGTCGATACGGGCTGCGGCGCGGCGACCTCCGCGGTTGGGCCGTTCTATTGCCCGCAAGACGGCAATCTCTATGTCGATCCGAGTTTCTATCAATTGATGGCGCAACGCCTGCAGGCGCCGGGCGATTTCGCGCAAGCCTATGTTATTGCGCACGAGGTCGGCCACCATGTGCAGAAACTGATCGGCGCCATGGATCACCCGATTTCCGGCGAAAGCCAGAACCAGACCTCGGTGCGCACCGAATTGCAGGCCGACTGCTTCGCCGGCGTCTGGGGCCATACGGCGCAAGCATCGCTTGCGATTGACGACGCGGATTTGCGCGAGGCGCTCAACGCCGCCCACCAGATCGGAGATGACACGCTGAGCCGCGGCGGCGATCCGCGTGAATATACGCACGGCACCAGCGAACAGCGCATGCGCTGGTTCCGGCGCGGCTTTGATTCAGGCGATGCGCGCCAGTGCGATACCTGGAGCGTGGCCGACTACGGTCAGCTCTGAGTCAAAGTGGGTCTAAGGCCGCCAATCCGCGGCCTGATCGATCAGGAATTGACGAAACGCGGCGATGCGCTTCGAGCGCTTGAGGTCGCTCGGGTAAATGAAATAGACCTCGAAGCTCGGGCCGGGCAGGTCGGGCAGCACCTTCACCAGGTCGGGGTTTTCACGCGCCATATAGTCGGGCACGCTGGCGATGCCGAAACCGGATTCCACCGCTCGCAACATGCCATAGACATTGTTGATCTCCAGCAGAGGCTGGCGCGGCTTCGCGTCCTCGCGCCCGGCGCGCTGCGCCCAATCGAGTTCGCGCATCGGCGAGGGGACGCCGGCTGTATAGGCGACGATGCGATGATGATCGAGATCGTCGACCTTCTTCGGGGCGCCGTGACGCTTGATGTAGGCGCTGGACGCGTAAAGGCTGACGGTGACTTCCAGGAGCTTGCGCTGAATGAGGTCGGCGTGCGTGGCCGCCCACAGCCGGATTGCGCACTCTGCTTCGAGCTTCAGAAGATCGTACTCGCGATCGTCGAGCAGAAGCTGCACGCGTGTTTCGGGATATTGGTCGGCGAAGTGCACGAGCCGCGGCGCCAGCCAGGTGGCGCCGAACGCGATTGGGGCGGTCACTTTCAAGTCGCCCATCACTTTTTCGCGCGCGTCCTTCAGCGTCGATTCTGCGATCACCGCTGCACCCGCCATTTCGCGGGTGAACTCCCGCAGCGCCATGCCAGGGCCGGTGAGCAGCAAGCCGCGCGCATGGCGTTGGAACAGCGGCACGCTCATGTCGCTCTCAAGGGCCGCGATCTGGCGGCTTACCGACGATTGGCTGACGCCTAGTTTTTCAGCCGCCGCCGTGAGGCTTCCGGTCTCCGCCGCGAAGTGAAAGGTCTTCAGTTTGTCCCAATCCATGCCCACCGCCCGAGGCGCCCGCTCCCGCGCCGATGGCTTGCAATATTGCATAGCTTCCGGCGCCGGTCGATATGCCGAACGAAGGGCGCGTGCGCTGCTTCCGCAATCCGAATTTGATTTGCCTCAAATCGAAAGGTGACGCAGGCGTCATTTTTTTCGGGCCGTAGAAGGGGCCGCTCTCAGGCCTCCGCGACATGGAGGACCACATGGCAGATTTTCTCGCGAACTATTCGATCCAAAAATGGCTGGAGTCCTGCCCGCAGGGGTACCTGGAAGACACCGTGTTCGGCCACGGCCCGGATGAACGCGAGCCCGATGATCTGCTCAAGAATGAGTCCTATCGTGAGCAGCAAATTCGCACGACGGTGCAATTGATCGCTGGCGAACGCTGCGCGCTTGCCGCCTCCTCGGGCCTGGTCAACGCCGCGCCCGATCAAGCCAGCAAGACTTTCCTGGCGACCCAGACGCTCGACGAAGGCCGTCACGTGGAGATTTTCACGCAGCGTCTCTACGACTTGGGCATCAAGCCGGACGACCTCGAATCCACGATCAAGACCTACATCAATCCGCACCTTGGCAAGTTCGCCGAAGTGCTGCTCGAAAAAGTCGACAAGAAGGATTTTGTTGCTGGCGTCGTTGGGCAGAACATTGTCCTCGAAGGTATGGCGTTCTCAGTGTTCGAAATGCTGCACACGGGCGCTTTGGAAACGAATCCCAAGTTCGCGCACACGTTGTCTGGGACTATCGCCGATGAACGCCGCCACGTCGGCTTTGGCGAAAACCGCATCGGCGAACTCATCCGTCGCTATCCGGAGCGCAAGGCCGACGTTCAGCGCATGCAGCGTGACATGACCAAGCATATGCTGGCCACCTTCCACGAGGCGTTCTCCAGGAGCCCGGCGGTCGCAGACACGGTGGCGCCGTCCGGGCGTAAGTCGAATGCGACTTATCAGGGTCTGAAGCTTGCCGAAGCCTCCAATGAGGAAATGGAGAGCGCGCTTTCGGCGACCGTGCTTGGCGAGTTCAAGACGCGGCTCGGCCGCATTGGTCTTGAATATCAGTCGCCGGTCTGAGGCGCGCACGTGTCGGACGAATCAAATCCGCACGAGTTCGGTGAGGCGGATTTTCGCAGCACCGTGCATTCGTTCGAATTCTGGTTCGAGGCCGTGGAGGGCTACCTCCACGGCCGGCCGTACGGCGTTTCGGCGGCGACCAAGGAAGCCGAGCTGACCGAGCGCCAGCGCCAGGCGCTCATCACCACGCTGTGCAATTACTGCGTCGGAGAGACCGCGGCGCTGGACGCTTCAAGCGGCATGATCGGCTTCGCGCCGGATCGTCATGCCAAGATCTTTCTCGCCACGCAGGTGGTGGACGAGGGTCGTCATCTTGAAGTCCTCCTGCATCGCATGGCGCAACTCGGTGTCGCCGCGCCTGAGGCGGAAATCGAGAAGCGCGCCAACCGCAGTCTGCTGAAGTTCAAAGACCGGCTTCTGGAGTTCGTCGATGCGCGCGATTGGGAGGCGTCGATCTTCGCGCAAAACGTCATCCTGGAATGCCTGGAGTTCACGGTATTTCGGCATCACGCCGGGACCGCCGATCCGGTGACCGCCGAAATGCTGCGCGGCATTGTTTCTGATGAGCGTCGGCACATGGGCTTCGGCGAGAACGATTTGGGCCGGCGTCTGATCGCGGCCCCGCACACGCATGATCGCCTCTACAAAATCAAGCGCGAACTCGATACGCTGGTGCTCGACACGTTTTCGGAAGCGCTGGGCGAACTCGGCGTGCCGCATGCGGAGCGCCCTGATCTTGAGGGGGATTACCTGGCCGCTGTCGCACGACTGGGCTTCCGCTCATGAACGATCCTTTGGAGACAGCGCGCCGTGCGCCGGAGCGGCGGCCGCGGCAATCCTTTGAGCTTGAGGAGACCGGCTTCAACGAAGTCCCGAAGCGCTTTCGCAAGTTTTACCGGCGTTGGCGCGGTCCAAAAGACAAGCTCGCGCCCAACGAAGCGCTTTGCCCGGTTTGCAAGGTGGTTATTCGGTCAACCAAAGAGCTCCGCGCCGGCGACCGTGTTTATTGCATGCCCTGTATGTCGCGGCTCGAACTTGTCGAGGAAAACGGCGTGCTGCTCGCTAAGGTCATCTATTGAAAACAGCAGCCTAAGCGCCGGGCTGCGCGGTGACTGGTGCGGTTGTGTGCGTGGCGCGAGCCTCGGCGAGCAAGCGCTCCGCACGGATGAACATCTCGGCGCGCGTCAGGGCGAACATCGCTACGGCAAACACCATCGGTGCGTCCGCCAAGAGATTGAGGCTGATCCCCCAGGCGTGCGCTTCTTCGCCGAGCATATAGCGCAGTCCGTAGCGCAAGCCGAAAACGGCAAGCAGAAATACAAGCGCGAGCGGGGAGGCGGCTTGGCTCAGATTGTGCGTCTGTGGGTCGACGGTGATGCGCATCATCTTGCCGCGATACCAGCCGACGACCGCGCCTAAGGCAGCGACGCCGACAAGCCAGGGAATGTCAGCGACGGTTGGCGGCGCCTGCACAAGAGTGAGGGCAGCAAAGCCAGCAAAGATCAGCGGCACGACCCACAATTGCTCGGTCTTGAGCGGACGTGTTTGCGACATG